>NZ_JALKFY010000010.1:31120-133847 GCF_023242985.1 Frankia sp. Mgl5
ACCCGGCTCACCGCGCCCGACCGCCTGCCCGCCCCCGGGGCGGCCCCGGCCGCCCCGCGCCGGGGCGGGGCGGGCGCCCGGCAGCCCGCCGAGCGCCCGCTCGAGCGCGCGGTGCAGCCGGCCGCGGTCGGTGCCGTAGGGGAACGGGAACCACGGCGAGCCACCCATCGCGGCCTCGGCGACCCGGACGATCAGGTGCGGATCGTCGCCGGCCTCGTCGAGAGCCCGGTCCACCACGTCGAGCCCGTCGTTGAGCTGGCCCGCCGCGTACCGGGCGCTGACCAGGCCGAGGAGGAGCTCCAACCGGGTGCCGCGGTCGGCGCCCGCCAGCTCGGCCGCGGCCAGCGCCTCCTGCCAGTAGCCGGCCGCGTCCTCGGGCGCGAGCCGGTCGGCCGCGCCCCGCCCCCCCGCCCAGCCGCCGCCGGCGCCCGCGGCCGCGCGCCGCTCGGCCGCCGCGCGCGCCGCGCGGGCGGCGTGCTCCGTCGCGGCACGGGCCGTCTCGGCGCCGAGCTCGGCGGCGGCCAGCCAGTGCCGCGCGACCTCGCCGGCCCGCTCGGGACGTCCGGCGTACCGCTCGGCGGTGACCTCGCCGTACCGGCGGTGCAGGTGCGCGCGGCGCAGCCGGGAGTGGCCGGCGTCGAGCGCCTCCCGGACCAGCGCGTGGGAGAACCGGAACCGGCCAAGCCGGTCGCCGGCCTCGGCGATGAGCCCGGCGGCGAGCGCGGCGTCGAGCAGGTCGAGGGACGTCTCGAAGGTGTGCCCGGCGACCTGGGCGACCACGTCCGCGTCGAACTCGCCGCCGGCCACCGCCGCCGTGGCGAGCAGCGCGGCGGCGGGCTCCGGCAGGCGCGCGACCCGCTGGGACAGCACATCGCGGACGTGATCGGGCAGCACGCCCTGCGCCGTGTCCCGCTCCGCGCCCCGGTCCGTGGCCGGTCCGGCGGCGCCGGTCCCCGCCAGGCCGCGTCGGCCGGGCCCGCGCAGGCGGACGAGCTCACCGATGAAGAACGGGTTGCCCGCGGTACGGGAGCGCAGAGCGCTCGCCGTCTCGGGTCCCGGGTCCGTGCCGGTGGTGGCCCGCATCAGCTCGCGGACGGCGGCGTCGTCCAGCCCGTCGAGGCGGAGCCGCTCGCAGCCGGACCTGGCCAGCGCGGCGCGGGTGTCCGCCAGCGCGCCGGCCTCGTGGGTGCGGAACGTGCCGATCACCATCACGCCCCGCGGCGCCGCCCCGCCGACGTGGGCCAGCAGCCGCAGCGAGGAGACGTCCGCCCAGTGCAGATCGTCGAGGACGATGACCAACGGCGCGGCCGCCGCGAGGTAGCCGGCGACTCCCTCGTACAGCCGCAGCCGGGCTCCGGCCGCGTCGTACCCGCCGGGCTCCTGCGCCCGCTGGTCGATGAGCGCGGCCACGCCGGGCGGCACCGGGACGTCCGGCCGCGCGGCGGCCACCGCGCGCAGGCTCTGCTCCCAGGGCCACAGGGCCGGCGCCACCTCGTGCTCGGGGCATGCTCCCCAGGCCGTCAACCGGCCGCACCGGCGGCCCAGCTCCGCGACGAGCCGCGTCTTGCCGACACCCGGCTCGCCGTCGACCAGCACCACGCGCCCGCGCCGGGCCGGCGCCGGGATCGCCGCGAGCAGCGCCGCCAGCGCCTCGTCGCGGCCCACGAACGGGCCGGACGGCTCAGGGGCCCCGGCGGCGGCGGGGGACACGTCGGGAAGCACGGGCCGCGGGCCGTCCAGCCCCGTCGTCGGAGACACGGCCGGCTGCGCCGTGGCCGGCTCGTGGGCGCCACCGGTCCAGGCCAGCGCGGGGTCGTGACGCAGGATGGCGAGTTCCAGGGCGGCGAGCTCCGGCCCGGGGTCGACGCCCAACTCCTCGGCCAGGTGGGCGCGTGCCGCCCGCAGCGCGGCCAGCGCCTCCGCCGGCCGGCCACACCGGTAGATCGCGAGGGCGAACAGCCCCCAGGCCCGCTCGCGGAGCGGGTGACGCGCCGTGAGGGCCTCCAGATCGGCGGCGGCCTCGTCGTGCCGCCCCAGCTCGACGAGCGCCCGCGCGCGGTCCTCGACGGCGCTCTGCCGCAGCTCCTCGAGACGTCCGGCCTCCGGCCTGATCCAGGACGCGTCCCGCACGTCGGCGTAGGCGTCACCGCGCCACAGCGCCAGGGCGGCGTCGAGGACGGGCAGCGCCTCGCCCGGTCGCCCGGCCTCCAGCGAGCCGCGGGCCGCGCCGAGCGCCGCGACGAACCGCCGGGCGTCGACCTCCGCCGCGCCGGTGCGCAGCACGTACCCCGGCGCCTGGGTCACCAGCACGGTCGCCCGCGCCCGGGGGTCCCGCTCCGGCTCGAGCAGACGGCGCAGGTTCGAGACGTACACCTGCAGGCTCGCCGTCGCGCTGGCCGGCGGCTGGCCGTCCCACAGCCGTTCGATGATCGTCTCGACCGGGATGACGGTGTCGCCGGCCGCCAGGAGAAGGGCGAGCAGCGCGCGCTGTTTCGGTGGGCCGAGGTCGAGCGGCGCACCGCCCAGGAGCACCTCGACCGGTCCGAGGACCTGAATTCGCACGGGCCCGATAGTAGGGCCGGTGCGAGTGCGCCCGTGGCGTGATGGGTTGGTCAGTCGACCGCGGCCGCGCGAAGCCCCGAGATCAACGTGTCGTCGCAGCCGGCGAAGAAGCCGCCGACGACGTCCTCGACCTGGCCGAAGGATTCGGCCGAGTACAACACCGGCTGGTATCTCGTGATGTCGTAGTCGGTGGTTCCCATGGCCGTGACGTCCAGCGGGCGGACGTTCACGGAGCGGAACTCCGCCATTTCTCCGTACGAGGAAAGGATTCCGGCGCCGTAGGCCTTGAGTTCGCCGCCCTCGTAGACCGTGCCGAATTCCAGCGTGAACCAGAAGACCTTGGAGATGAACTGCAGGGTGTCGGCCGACTCGGCGCGGCGGGCCGCCTCGCCGGCCGCCCGGTACAACGCGGCGAACCGGTCGCTGGCGAGCGCGTTCGCGTGCCCGACGACCTCGTGGACGACGTCGGGTTCCGGTGTGTAGAAGGGCACCGTGTGGTGCCGCAGGTACTGGGTGGCGTGGAAGACTCCGTCGGCGAGCGAGCCGTAGAACTCCCGCAGCCCGACGAGCCCGGCCGCGGGAACGTAACGGAAACCGGTCAGCTCGCTCAGCGGCCCGCTCACCTCGTCCAGCTGCGGGATCCGGTCGGCGGGCAGGCCCAGCCGCGCCGCGCCGCGCAGGAACTCGGCGCAGGCACAGCCGCGGTAGGCCAGCGCCAGCTCACCGGTGACCAGCCGCCAGAGCGCGTGCTCGGCCTCGGTGTACGCCACCCGTGGAACGGGCTGTCCTGGTCGCCACCGCAGGGCGAGCTGGGCGATCTGGTTGCGCCGGGCCTGGTATTCGCGGTCGGCCGCACCCGGATGGGAGCTGGCCAGGCGGACTTCGACCTGCCCGTCCGCCTTTTCGACGACAGGGGCGAAATACTGCGTCTCCTCGAACACGGCCACCTCCTCCGCCGGGGTAGTACCCACGGCCCAGGACACCACCCGCTCCATGGGGTCGCAACCACACCGCGCGGTGGCAGGCCTGGCCACGGCGGCGAGCGCCGTGTGCCCAGGGTCAGCCGTCCTCATCCTCGGGTGCGAACCTGGCCAGAGCCGGCACCGCCGGGATGAAGTAGTAGGCGCCGCTGACGGGCGTCGTGTAGCGGGTGAGCGCGTCGCGCAGGCCGTCGTCGCTGCCGGCCATCCGCCGCAGCATGATCTCCAGGCGTCGTTGCTCGCTGCTGAAACCGACGAACATGGTGCCGTGGTCGGTGACCGTGCCGAAGGCGGTGTTCCGGCGGAAGATCTTCAGCTCGGCGCCGTCCTCCTCGACGACCGTCCGGGAGACGTGCGAGGTGGGTGGCATCACGTCCTCGGCGAGCTCGGTGCTGTCGTCCTTGGTGCGACCGATCACCCGTTCCTGCTCCTCGACGGGGAGCTCCTGGAAGCTGTCGGAGTCGTGCCGCCACTGCTGGACCAGAACGACACTGCTGCCGGCGCCCGCGCCCTCCGCCACCACGGCCACGCCGGCCGCCTCGAGCAGTGACGGGTTCTCCGTCCCGTCGATGAACCCCGTGAGATCACGGTCGTGCTCGTACACCCACCCGGTGACCTCACTGGCGACCGTCGCGATCGTGGCCAGCGCGGCGACGACATCCCGCGTGTTGTTGAAGACGGCGGTGCGGTCACCTCCCGCGACCCAGACCCACGCGTCATGCTGGGTGGCGGGCATCTGGAACCCCTCGATGCCCACGACTGGCTCGGTGAAGCTGTGAACCCCCGGTGGCATTCCATCGGGCTCGACGAGCGCCCACAGCTCCGGGCGGAAGCCCACGACGAGGTTGACCCCGCCGCCGGTCGACAGCGGGCCGGTCAGCGCCGCGACCGCCTTCACCAGCTCCGCGGCTGACGCGCCGTCACGAAGGTCGAACTCGAGGTAGCAGTGCTCCGGCGTGCCGAGCCCGAAGATTCCCGTCTGCGTCACCAACCCAGCCTTTCCCGTCCGCGGCCCCATGGCCGCACGCCCCATCCTCCTCGACTCCGCCAATGGGGGAGACAGCCGACCGGCCCCGGAAACGCCGAGAACCGGTGAACCCATCAACCTCCGTGATGGACGGCCTCGATGTTGTGGCCGTCGAGATCGCGGAGGAACACCGCGTAGTAGCCGGGGTGATACTCCGGCCACTCGCGTGGCGCGTGAAGCACCTCGACGCCCGCGCCGAGCGCGGCCTCGTGGACGGCGTCGACGGCCTGCCGGTCAGCCGCGTGGAACGCCAGGTGCAGCTCCCGTGCCTCGGCACCCGCCGCAGGGCTGAGCCAGAAGGCGGGCACCCCGTCAGGACCGGCGAGCCCGACGACGGCGGACCCCTCGAGCGGGATGCGCACCGCCTCACGCATCCCCAGCGGGGCGAACACCGTGAGGTAGAGGGCGAGGGAGGCCTCGACGTCACCGACCTGGACACCAACGTGATCAAACATGGGCACACCGTAGCCACGGCCTACGACAGTTTCGGCCCTCGCGCCGCGGCCGGGCGCGGTTGGCCAGGTCAGGGGCTCGTCCTACCTGTGACCCTTGAACCTGGTGCGGAAAATCGGCGAAGGTGCCCTGCGCCGCCGACGATGACGCCACGGCGTGGTGCCATCCTGGGCGCGTGGTCAACGGGCCCAGCGGCCAGGCGCCGCTCGTGGAACTCGCCGACGAGCTGGCCAGGATCTACGCGGAACCGGCCGTGGCCCGCCAGCTCCTGGAGCGGGCCGGTCTCGACCGAAGCCGCCAGCCACCGTGGAGCAACACGCCGCGTGAGTTCTGGTACGAGGCCGGAAAGCTGCTCACCGACGGCGCCACGGTGGACGGCTGGGACCGGCTGATCGCCGAAGCCCTCGCCGACTACCCGGGCAACAGGGTCCTCCACTCGGCGGCCGGCGCCACCGAGCTGCCGCGGCGCATCCGGCCGGGTGCGCAGCTGCCGACCCCCGGAGACGGGCCTGCTGGCGCGGACGACGTCGTCGCGAGCGCGCCACCGCCGCCGGCACCACGCCGATCGCGCCGATCGCGTGGGCGCGGTCGAGTCGTCGTCGCGGTCCTCGCCGCCGGTGTGGTGGCGGTCGTCCTGGTCACGGAGGTCGCCTTCGGCGGCAACAATCCGGACACGTTGGGTTCCACCGCCACGGGGAAGCGGTGCGCCCTGGTCCGGGAACCTGTGTCCGACGTGTTCGGCGGCGCCGGCGGCCAGGGGCACATCAAGGTCAAGTACGCCGGCGACCGGGTCGTACTGGTCGAGATCCCGCAGCGCATCCAGGACGGTGCCCGCTGGGCCGCCGTCGCGCTTCCCGACCGGGGTGACAGCCCGACCGGCGTCGGCTGGATGCGTGCCGACGACCTCACGTCCACGCCCTGCGAAGGACCGCCGGCACTGCTCGGCGCGGACAGCCCACCGCTCCCGTCCGGTTGACCCCATCCGTCGACGGGCCGGCCCTGCCGACGGACGGCCGTCCCACGAACCGTGTCAGGAGCGATGCCCACCGTCATCGCTGGTGATGCGACGGGTCCGGGGTGCACGGCGGGTCCGCCGGCTCGGCCTGCGGATGGATCTGCGGCGGGTCACCGAAGACGGCGGTCAGCGTTGTCATGATGGCGTCGATCTCGGTCAGGGCGATCACGACCGGATCGGCGTCGGCGGGCGGTGGCCCGAATCGTCCGTCAGGCGTCGGTCCAGCCACGGATCAGGGCGGCCTGCCCATGGAGCACGCCCTCGCGGTCCAGGAGGTTCCAGATCGTCGTGTCCTCGATCCAGAAGCGGCGTCCCGACCTGGCCGTGCGTTCGCCGCGGCAATCGCTGGCGTACCCCCGCAGCAGGACGCCGTCCATGAGCCGTCGGCGCTCGTCCCGGCCGGCCGGGCGGGCGGACAGCCGGGACGGCATCCCGACGAACTCGTCCCAGGTGTACTCGAAACGCTGCTGCGCGGTCCTGTTCGCGTAAACGAAAAGTGGGTCGGTCGACGCGTCGTGCGCGAGCAGCCCGAACGGAGCGGCGTCGTAGAGCCAACGAGCGGCATCCCCTCCGGTGGCATCCCCTCCGGCGGGATCGCCGCCGGGCAGCATCGGCTCACCGAGAAGACGCTGATAGCTGTCGGTCAACAGCTCGGCGAACGTGCTGTCGTACGGCCCGATCACCGAAGATCCCGCCGGCCGCCGGACCGCCTGGCCACCGAGCGGCTTCCGATCTGTGTCGGGCATGTCTGTCTCCCGTCCCTGAATCGTTGAACGCGGTCAACCCGGCGGATGCCGCTCGGTGGCGGCCCGGCCCTTCTACTACGCCGACCTCCTGCTATGCCGACCTCAGCTCTATCCTGCCAGCCGACCGACGATGGTCAGGTCGGTATGGCGGTGGAGGACGCCCTCGTTCTTGCCGAGGCCGTCGGTGCCGCACTCATGCCGAGGTGCTAAATGTTAGTCGCGCGCTGTACGATCGGGAGGCGATGGGATATCAGGTGAGCGCTGAATCGCTTGGTGAAATGCTCTTGGATAACCGATTTCCCTACCGGTCGGAGGGTAATATGATGGCTCATTGTTGCCCCGACTGTACTGCTGTCCTCGGAGGTGACGGTGGCGTAGATTCCATCCCCGGAAAGCTTCCGGTCGACGAATGGAGAAGGCGGTGACTGAATCCGATCCGGTTCGTTCGGTGAATATTGATGACATCGAATACACGGACGATCTTTTCGTCATCTATGAAGGTGATCCTTTCACTGGCGAGGTGGTCGACTACTACGCAGACGGCCAGCTCCGCAAGATTGAAACCTATGGAAACGGCATCCCAAGAGGGCTGGAGCGTACGTTCTATCCTGATGGGTCGACCAAGTCTGAGTACTGGAATGTCGACGGCGGCTGGCACGGCATCGGCCGTACCTGGTTCCCGAACGGCCAGCCGGAATCTGAGACGCGGTACGATCATGCCGAAGTCGTCGAGAGGAAGCGCTGGTCCGAAGACGGGACCGAATTGAGCTGATCTACGTCCGGTTCGGTCGCGGGAGTTGACGTTCGGCAGCGCGAGGGGTTGCGGTGAGGCAGGTGGAGGACGCTGAGGCGCTGCAGGCTGAGCTGCGTCGGCTCGTCCAGGCTGACGTGCCCGGCCCCGACCTGATCACGACGGCGGCTGGCTTTGACGTCGCGTACGACACCGACTCCGATTTGGTCGCGGGCGCGGTCGTCGTTCTCGCCGCGCCGGGCTGGGAAGTGATCGCCTCGGCCACGGCGGTAGGTCGGGCGGCGTTTCCCTACATTCCGGGTCTGCTGTCGTTCCGGGAACTGTCGCCGCTACTCGAAGCGTGGGAAACCGTTCTCCCGCAGTTGGCCGCGCCGCCAGAGCTGCTGGTGTGCGACGGGCATGGCATCGCACACCCCCGGCGGTTCGGGCTGGCCTGTCACCTCGGCGTCACCCTGAACCTGCCGACGATCGGCGTGGCAAAGACCCAGTTTGTCGGCGAGCACTCGCCGCCTGGGCCGCGTCGGGGAGACCGAACGGCGATCATTCTCGACGGCGAGCCGGTGGGAGCCGCGCTGCGGACCCGCGACGGTGTCCGCGAGGTGTACGTCTCGGTCGGGCACCGCACCAACCTTGACTCCGCCTGCCGGTGGGTACTGGAGCTGTGCCCCAGGTACCGGCTGCCGGAGACGACCCGGGCGGCCGATCAGCTCAGCCGAAGGGCGCTCGCCGAAGCCCGAACCGCGTCTCGCTGACGGAGCATGGCCGGTGCGGCCCGGCCACCCGGCCACGGCGCACAGCAAACAGTTCGGCGACGCACCAGTTCGGATGCTGTCTCCCCGCCACCAGGTCAGGACGCGAGCGGGGACGATGCTCGGCGCAGGGCATCCAGGATGGTCTCCACCGGCTGGGCGCCGGAGATGCCGTAGGTACGGTCGACGGCGTAGAACGGCACGCCGCTGATGCCGAGCGCGCGGGCCTGGCGGATGTCGTCGTGGACGTCGTCGGCGTGCGCGTCGCCGTCGAGGACTTCGCGGGTTCTGTCTGCCGGCAGGCCGGCTTCGGTGGCGAGTCGGACGAGCGTGTCCGTGTCGTCGACGGCTGCGCCGTCGGTCAGGGTGGCGCGCATCAACCGTTCCTGCGTCGCGCCGGCGAGGTTGTGCGCGGCGGCGAAGTGGATGAGGCGGTGCGCGTCGAAGGTGTTGGCGGTGACGGCCCGGTCGAGGTGGTAGGTCAGGCCCTCCTCGGCGGCCAGTGCGCTGACGCGGTCGTTCATGGCCGTGGCCTCGGGCGGGGTGACGCCGTACTTACGCGCGAGCATCTCGGAGGTCGGGATGTTCTCCCCGCGTGGCTGCGTCGGGTCGAGCTGGAAGCTGCGCCAGATGACCTCGACCTCGTCGGCGTGCTCGTACCGGGTGAGTGCCTTCTCCAGCCGTCGCTTGCCGATGTAGCACCACGGGCAGACGGTGTCGGACCAGACTTCGACCTTCATGGTGCCTCACCTTACTGCGACGCAACCGGCCGCGGCCCGTGTGCTCCCTGGGCATCGTTGGAAGGGGCCCGCGGTGCTCGGCGGGTACCTCGCCGGGAACATGGGGAAGGATCAAAGGAGACAGGTATGCGGCATTGTGTTCCGGTCGGGATCGGCGCTGCTTTCCGCCGGATGGCGATGCCTCTTCGCAGTCAAAGAGGAGAAACATTTCGGCAGTAGTTCAGTAGTAATTGGCCCGGTGGTTGACGGTGCTTACACCACGATGCGACGCTCGGCGGGTCCGGTGGTCCGGTGGTCCGGTGGTCCGGTGGTCGGAATGCCGGCAGCGTTCGTGTGAGGAAAGCCCGAGCGGGCAGACAGGCGGTGCCGTGGCGAGCACTGGCGGTGCGGTCGGGGCCGTCCAATGAATGGCCAGGTGCGAACTCGGGCGGGCGATGGCACGGCGGGGAGGACGCGGCGGCTGACATTCGGGGCGTTGCTGCACGGCTCAGGTGGGCACATCGCGGCCTGGCGCCATCCGCTCTCGCCGCCGGACGGGCAGCTGGACCTGCCTTTTCACATCCGGCTCGCCCGGACGCTGGAACGCGGCACCTTCGACGCGCTGTTCATCGCGGACGTGGTCGCGATCTGGGGCCACGACCTGGACTCCCTGCGGCGCACCGCGCGCGCCGACCACTTCGAGCCGCTCACCCTGCTCGCCGCGCTGTCAACGGTGACGGAACGGATCGGCCTGGTCGCGACCGCGACCACCACGTACAACGAGCCCTTTCACATCGCCCGCAAGTTCGCCTCGCTCGACCACCTGTCGGGAGGCCGCGCCGGCTGGAACGTGGTGACCTCGGTCGTCCCGTTGGAGGCGGGCAACTTCGGTCGCGCCACCCACCTCGACCATGCCCTGCGCTACCGGCGGGCGGAGGAGTTCGTCGACGTCGTCCATGGTCTCTGGGACAGCTTCGCCGACGGCTCGGTCGTCCGCGACCGCGCCCGTGGCATCTACTACGAGCCCGCCGGGCTGCGCACCCCGCACCATGCGGGGGAGCACTTCACGGTCCGCGGGCCACTGAACATCTCACGGCCGCCCCAGGGCAGCCCGGTGATCGTGCAGGCCGGCTCGTCGGACGCCGGTCGCGCGCTGGCCGCCTCGGTCGCCGACGTGGTGTTCACCCACCATCCCGACCTGGCGGGCGCGCAGGCGTACTACGCCGACCTGAAGGCGCGCATTCAGACGGCTGGCCGGAACCCGGACGAGGTGGTCGTGCTGCCCGGCCTGTCGACGGTCGTGGGCCGCACGATCAGCGAGGCCGAGGACAAATTGGAACGGCTGACCGCGCTGCTGGACCCGCGCGTCGCGCTGGCGGACCTCGCCTACTGGCTCGGTGGTGTCGACCTGACCGCCCATCCGCTGGACGGGCCGCTGCCGGACCTGCCGCCCTCCAACCAGAGCCGGAGCGCCCAGCGGCACATCGTCGAGCGGGCCAGGGCCGGCGGCCTGACCATCCGCCAGCTCGCCCATCAGCTCGCCCGCGACACCAGGACCGTCGTCGGTACCCCGGAGTCGATCGCCGACCACATCCAGGAATGGTTCGAGGGCCGCGGCGCGGACGGCTTCAACGTCGTCTTCCCCTATCTCCCGGACACGCTCGACGACTTCGCCACCCTGGTGATTCCGGAGCTGCGCCGCCGCGGTCTGTTCCGTACCGAGTACACCGGCCGCACATTGCGCGAGAACCTCGGGCTGTCTCGCCCGCCCAGCCGCTGGTCCGCCGTCCAGGCACGGTCGCTCCGGTGAGGATTGCACGCGATCGAGCTCCAGACTTCCCGTGCTAAGGGGTTCTTCATCAGCGATCTAACACGCGGCGTGGTCTGGGTGGAGTCGATCGCCCGCCGTCCCTGACACAAGCTCGGACCGGTCCGGCGTCGATCCGTCGGCGAGCTGCTCGAGCAACTCGGCTGCCCGGGTCTCGCGTCCTGCCTGCGCGATCTCGGCCTGCATCCGACGCGCGGCGGTGGCGTACCGGGAGTCGGCGAGAACCTTCGCGACAGCTCCACGGATCACGTCCGGCCCCGGGGTCTGAGTGCGCAGGTCCACCCCGACGCCGGACGCGGCCACCCGGGCGTTGACCTCGATCTTGTCCTCGGTCCTGCCGGCGCCGACGATCGGGACACCGTGCGAGAGCGCGAGCTGCACGCCGCCGTAGCCGCCGTTGGTGACGAACACCTCGACCCGCGGTAGTAGCTGGTCGAACGGGATGAACCGCTCCACCCGCGCGTTGGCCGGCAGCGGCCCGAGCTCTGCCGGGTCGCTGCCCCCGGTGACCGCGACGACGAGGACGTCCTCGTCCGCGAGCCCGGCCAGCGCCGGTCGGATCAGCTGATCGGCGTCGGTGGCGACGGTCCCCTGATTGACTAGCACGACCCGCCGTCCGGACAGCTCGTGCCACCAGGACGGCGGCTCCCACCCGGGGTCGACCGGCGGGCGCGGCGGCCCGACGAAGGCGACCTGGCCGGGCAGGTCCGAGACGTCGTACTCGAAGCTGGGCGGACTGAACTGCAGGTAGAGCCGAGTGGCCAGCGGGTAGGAGAAAATCGTCCCGGCAGTCGCGGGAAGGCCGAGCATCCGCCGGGTCCGGTTGATTTCGGCGGTGACCGGCCGATACACCACCTGGCGGGTGAAGCCGGCCAGCGCCTTGTTGCGCAGCCGGCCCAGTGGGCCGGTGGCCGGCGCCAGACCCATGCCGAAGGGCGCGAGATCCCTGCTGGGGAAAGGCAGGACGCTGATGCCGAACCCGGCCACCGGCGGTCCGCCCAGTTCCTGCAGGAGTACCCCGCCGATGAACGCGGTGTCGGTGACCACCGCGTCAGCCGGCTCCTCCTGCAACAGTGCCATCAGGTCCCGCACCTGGTTCGGCACGGGCTTGGAGAACCCCTGAACCAGGTCGAACTGCAGCTTTTTCAGCCCGGACAGCTCCCGGCGCCGCGGATAGTGCTCCTCCAACCCGACGAGGCTGTAGTCGAAGTCGGGATCTGTGATCGGGTGGAATTTCGCACCAACGGCGGTGATCTTTTCCGCGAAGGCGACTCCGGTGTACCAGCGCACGGTGTGACCGCGTTCGATCAGGGCGCGGGCGACGGGCAGCGCGGGCACGGTGTGGCCCACGGCCGGGACTGTGGCGAACAGGAATCGGGCCACGACGGATTCTCCTCAGACAGGTCGATGTCTGCGCGACAGCCTGCGAGCGAGCTGCCACATCGGGCGCCAGTCAAACATTCTGTTCGAGCGACGCTCGGACTTTGTCGGTGGCGTGACAGCGTACGGTGACCGATCAACTCCGTGCGCCTACTTCAGTCGGCCGTCCTCGATCAGTGTGCGCAGGCCCCGGCGGTCCGGCTTGCCGCTCGGCAGGGCCGGCACCTCGTCGTCCGCGGCGACGATCCACCGGGTCGGAACCTTGTAGCTCGACAGGAGCGTACGGGTGCGCGCGGCCAGACCGTCCACGTCGACGTCCGTTCCGGTCGTGCCGGCCGGAACGATGACCGCGCACACCTCCTCGCCGCGGGTCGGATGTTCGACACCGGTCACGACACAGTGCGCGACCTCGGGGAACTCCTCGATGACGGCCTCGACCTCGCGCGGCGCCACGTTCGAACCGGCGACCTTGACGAGCTCGCTGTCCCGGCCGACGTAGAACAGCCGCGGGTCGCCCGTCCTGCGGTAGACGCGGTCGCTGGTGTGGTACCAGCCGTCCGCGTCGAAGACCTCCGCGCGTTCGCGCTTGTTGTAGCCGGCCATCGAGCCGATGCCGCGGATGAGCAGCTCGCCGACGGTCCCGTCCGGGACGCGCTCGCCGGCGGCGTCGACGATCGCGGTCTCGGTGAACGCGAAGCTGCCGCCGGACTCGGTCAGGCTGCGGTGGATCGGATGGCCGTCCGGGACCCCCGACATCGCCAGGTCCACCGGCCCCTCCCGCAGCGCGGGGGCGCTGCTCAGATCCCGGCTGGGGAAGGACGGGTGCAGCCGCAGCTGCTGGGTGAACGCGGGCCATCCGACGACGCCGTTCGCCCGTTCCCGTTCGGCGAGGTCGAGGGCCGGCCCGGCTTCCAGCCGCGCCAGCACCAGGACCGCGACGGGTGCGTGCAGAGCTCCGGTCGCGGCCAGGATCCCGCCGATCCAGAAGAACGGCATGGCGCACAGGATGCGCGGCCCGTGGTCGACGCCGGTGAGGTGGCGGATCGCCGCCGGCCAGGTGGAGGTCTGGCGCACCAGCGTGCCGTGGGTGTGCAGCACGCCCTTCGGGTCGGCGGTGGAACCGGAGGTGTGAACCATGATCGCCAGGTCGGCCGGGGTGACCTCGGCCTGCACCGCGGCGAGCAGCTCGGCCCGCACCATCGGCGAGTGCCGCGGATCCCATCGGGTGGCCCAGCCCCGGTCCGTCTGGCCGGTCAGCGCGATCCGGCGCAGGTACGGCGCGCCCCCCAGCTCGAGCTGGCCGGCCGGCTGCCCGGCCAGCTCGGGGAACGCCGCCTCGAACCGCTGCGCGACGTCGATCCGCAGCACGGTCGTCGGTGCCACCAGGAGCTGCACATCGGCCAGCCGCACGACCTTGGCGATCTCCGCCGGCGGGTACAGGGTGCTGAGCGGAACGGCCACGGCCCCGATCCGGCTCACGGCCAGCCACCAGACGGCCCACTCGACGCCGCTGGGGAAGAACAGGCCCACCCGGGTGCCCTTACCGACGCCCTCGTGCAACAGCCACCGGGCCACCCGGGCGGACTGTTCCTCCGCCTCGGCGTAGGTCAGCCGGTCGGTGAGGGAGACGATGTAGTCGGCGGAGCCGAACTCCCGAGCGCAGCGCCCCAACAGGTCAGGGATGGTCGGTCGGATCTCGTTGCCGGTCGACGTCATCGCCCTCGCTCCGTCCTTCAGCCGATGGCGGCGCCAGGCGCGGCCCCGACGCGACGCCGGCCCCGACACGACGACGGGGCCTACGCACCTGGCGGGGCCTACACGACGGCGGGGCCGCACCGCCTGACAGCCGTCGCCTGACCCTCGCACGGGCCCGCCACCACCCATGCTCCCAGAACAGGCGAGCCCACTCGCCCGCCCGCCCGTCGGTCAGGGCAGCAACGCCTCGGCGAACCGGTGGAGCCAGCGGTCGAAGAACTCGGCTTCGCCGCTGAGACGCAGGACGACCTGGTCGGCGCCGGCGGTGTGGTACTCACGGATGCGGGTGACGATCGTGTCGAGATCCCCCCAGGCGGTCACCGCGTCGACGAATCTGGCGTCGAGGTCGGCGATCTCGGAGTCGGTGAATCCCATGCGGAGGAAGTTGCGGTGGTAACCCGGCACCGTGCGCAGGAACCGCAGCCCTTCGGCGGCCGCGGCCCGTGCGGTGGCCGGATCGCTCTCGGGCACGACCGTCAGCAGCACAGCCAGTGCCGCGCCTGGGCCGAGCGTCGCCCGCGCCCCCTCGACATATTCAGGGGTCACCAGGTACGGATAGGCGCCTGCCGCGCGGTCCCGGGCTAGGGCGAGGACCGCCGGGCCGAGTGCGGCGAGCACGCGCGAGGCCGCGGGTACGACGGGGGCTTCGGTGTCGAGGTCGTCCAGGTAGGAGTTGAGCGTTCGCAGGGGCCTGGGGCCATGCGCGCCGCCGAGGCCGACGACGAACCTGCCCGGTGCGGACTTCTCGAGGTCCGTGTAGCTTTGCGCCACCTCGCGGGCCGGTACGACGTCCACTGAAAGAATGCCGCTGGCCACCTGGATGTGCTCCGTCGCACGCACGACCCGGTCGATGGCAGGCAGGTTGTTTCCCTGGCCACCGGCCAGCCAGACGGTCGAGTAGCCCGCGGCCTCCGCTTTCCGCGCGAGATCGATCTGGGCGTCGGGATGGTCCGCCGCGAGCCCGGAAGCCGCGATACCGATCGGTCCAAGAGTCACCATGACTGGCACAATCGCACGGCAGGCCTTCCGTGTTCCGCACGCCTCGCCTCGCCCGGACGGCGGCACCGCGGCGGGGCCGGCGGCGTGCGATGACCTGCGCGTCGAGTGCTTCCGCGGGCTGCGTGCGGCTCGCGGATCAGATCGGCGATCGCTTCCGTCGGTTTCGTCCCGCACGGAGACCGGGCGCCTTACGCTCGGCGATGGCGATGGCGATGGCGATGGCGATAGCCGGCGGCGGCGAGAAGGAGGCACCTTGACCACACCGGACCGGGTGCGCGTGGGTAGGGGCAGCTGGCCGAAGGACGGTTACGGGGGCACCGTCGACGCCGCTGGAACCGGTTTCGGCCCCTACTACGGCATCGGTGCCGGCGAGCGAGCTCCCGAGGGCAGCAGCCAGGACGACATCGCGGCCGTGCGGGCCGCGGTGAAAGCGATCCAGCGGGCGCTGAACTGGCACAACGGCCCGGGCACGTCGATTCCGACTGACGGCCGGTTCACCGAGCGGACGAGGGCCGCGGTGATCGCCTTCCAGCAACACCGACAGCCGGTCATCAACCAGGACATGTACCTCGCCGCCACCGAGCGGAACCCGCCGGGCCTGGTTCACAAGGAGACCTCGTACGCGCTGTTCATGCCGATCGCCGACCGGTACGCAACCAAGTACACCGTTCCGCGGGGACTGCTGCGGGGCGTGACGGCGCTTGAGAGCAACTGGGATCCCGGGGCCGTCGGCTACTGGACCAACTCCGATTTCGGGCTCTGCCAGTGGAACACCACACTGCCGGACGTGACGAAGGACCGTGCGCTCGATCCGTACTGGGCCCTCGATTCGACCGCCAAGGCGATGCGTGAGCGGTACGACTCCGACCGGTGGGGCCACAACTGGACGTATGTGATCGTCGCCCACAACGTTCCCACCTGGGCTGCCGAGTGGGCGCAGGGCAAGCTCACGGCGACGAACCCCGACGACAAGCCGAAGCTCGACCGCATGACCGGCTACCTGACCAACGTGCTCGCCCGGACCTGGTGACGGCACACGACTCAGCCGGAGGGGGACGGGCGGGCCTTCTGCGGGCTCGTCTTCGGCACCGGCACCCCGGCCCTTGGCTTGACCTTCGAGTCGGGTCGAAGGTTTACCGTCCGGCTCATGGCCACCTATCGCATCTCGCAGCTGGCGGACCGCTGCGGCGTTCCGGCGAGCACGTTGCGGTTCTACGAGACCGCGGGCCTGCTGCCCGCCGAGCGCGCTCCGTCGGGTTACCGCGTCTACGACGAGGAGGCGGTGCAGCGGCTGGCGTTCATCTCGTCCGCGAAGCTCCTCGGTCTGGCACTGGAGGAGATCGGTGATCTCCTGACGGTCTGGGAGCGGGGGGTGTGCGCGGCGGTCCGGGAACGGATGCTGCCGCTCGTCGCCGCCCGTATCGCTGACGCCGACCGGCGGGCCGCCGAACTGGCCGCGTTCTCGGCGCGTCTGGCCGCGTTCCACACCGAGCTCGCCGAGCCGGCACCGGCGGGTGGCTGCGGTCCGGACTGCGGCTGCCTGACCACCACCCCGGCGCAATCCAGCACCCCGGCGAAGTCCGGTCCGGTGCCGCTCACGCTCACCCCGGGGCGACCTGAGATCGCCACCGACGATCCGGGATCGCAGTCGATACCGGTGGCCTGCACTTTGAGCGGCGGCGAACAGGCCGAACGGGCCGCCCAATGGCGCCGGCTGCTCCAGGAGGCAGACAGCAGGGAGGAGATCGTTGACGGCCTGCGGCTGACGTTTCCACCCGGCCCCGACCTCGCCGCGCGGGTCGCCGCACTCGCCGCGGCCGAGCAGGACTGCTGCGCCTTCTTCGCCTTCACCCTCCAGCTCACCGCCACCGGTCTGGTCCTGACCGTCCGCGCCCCCGAGACCGCCACCGCCCTGCTGACCGACCTGTTCGGAGTGTCCGCATGAACCCCTCCGCTTCTGCGACCCGTCACTCGCGCCGTTGGTCGACGATCGGGGCCACCGCGGCGGCGTTCGCCGCCTGCGCGGTGTGCTGCATCGGGCCGTTGCTCGCCGTGCTCGGCGCCGTCGGCGCCGTGGCGACCGTCGCCGCCGTCTGGGTTCCCGCGCTGGCCGTGGTGGCGGTCGCGGCGCTGCTCGGCGCCGTCGTGGTCCGCCGCCGCGCCGCCTGCCAGACCGTCACCGGACCGGTCGACCTGGGCCTGCCCGCCCCCCGCAATCACCAGAACCCGGCGACACCTACCCGGCGCTGAACCGCACGACCCCGACCGGAGGCGGCGGGCGCCGGTGACCTGCGACGATGACAGGAACACGCCCGGGGAGCGATCAAGGAGTCTGACGCTGACGCAGAAACCGGTCGGCGTGGTCGCCCGGATGGAACACCATCAGGTCGCGGTCTATCTCACCGCCATGACCGCCGGTGCCGTGCTCGGCCTTACGGCACCCGGCCTCGGACCGGGTCTGGAACACGCGATCAACCCGCTGCTCGGGGCGCTTCTCTACGTGACGTTCCTCCAGGTCCCCGCCGCCGAACTGGCCCGCTCCCTGCGCGACGGCCGGTTCCTCATCGCCGCGCTGGTCGTGAACTTCGCCGTCGTGCCGCTTGTGGTCGCCGCGATGTTTCCGTTCCTGCCGGACGATCAGGCCGTCCGCCTCGGGGTGCTGCTGGTTCTGCTCTGCCCCTGCATCGACTGGGTCATCGTGTTCACCGGCCTTGCCGGAGGTAGCAGCCGGCGTCTGCTCGCGGCGACCCCGCTGCTCCTGCTCGCGCAGATGCTGGTCCTCCCCGTCCTGCTGTTCGCCTTCCTCGGCTCGGACCTGGCCGACATAGTCGACGCCGGGCCCTTCCTCCGAGCGTTCCTCATCCTGATCGTCGTTCCGCTGGCCCTGGCCTGGGTCACCCAGGGCTGGGCAGGCCGCAGACCAGCCGGGCAGCACGTGTCGGAGACGGCCAGCGCGGCGATGGTCCCGCTGATGGCCGCCGTGCTCATCGCCGTCGTCGCCTCCCAGATCCCGAAACTCGACGGCAGGCTCGGCGACGTCGCCGCCGTCGTCCCGTTCTACCTGGCGTTCCTCTCCGTCATGGCGTTCACCGGGAAGGCACTGGCCCGTCTGTTCCGCCTCGACGTCCCCTCGGGACGGGCGGTGCTGTTCACCGGTGCCACCCGTAACTCCCTCGTCGTCCTCCCGCTCGCCCTCGCCCTGCCCGACGAGTTCGCCGTCGTACCGGTCGTCGTGGTCACCCAGACCCTCGTCGAAGTCCTCGGCATGGTCGCCTACGTCCGCCTCGTGCCACGACTACTCCCCGCACCCCACCCCACCTGATCTTCGGTGGGAGACTTCCTGTGCCACTCCAGGAGTCCGATGATCAGATGTCGGGCTGCGGGCGGAGGCGGGCGAGGAGGCCGGCGGCCTGCTGGGTGACGGGGTGTTGGCGACCGAGGAGGCGACCGGCGTCCGCGTGGAGGCCGCGCAGGGTCACCTGGGCGTCGGTGGCGTGACCGGCTGCCGCCTGGAACCGGGCGATCTCCAGACGCACGGCCAGCGCGGGCTCGGAGTCGGGCCCGTACCTGCCGACGACCGGTGCGGTGAGCCGCAGGACGTCACGCAGGGCGTGGTCGAAGTCGCCGAGCTCGGCATGGCAGAAGGCGGCCTGTCGACGGCAGTTGATCGCCTCCTCGTCCTGCGGGCCCCGCACGTCTGCGAGGACTTCCGCGAGATGGTCCAGCTCGGGGAGGGCCTGGCGGAAGTCGCCGCCGTAGAACCGGGCGGCGGCGAGGGTGAGGCGCAGGTCCAGCAGCCGCGGGTCCGTCGGCGGGCGGCTGCCGGCGGCCGCGGTGAGGATGCCGGCGAGAAGGTCGGCGGCCTGCGAGAACCGTTCCTCTTCGAGCAGCTCCACGGCCTGGCTGTGGGCGGCGTCCAGCTCCTCGTCGCGGACGATCGTGGTGGAAGCGTCGGCGACATCGGAACCGGCGGGAGGCCGTGGCCGGGGGAGCGGTGCTCCTGGATGGCGGTACGGGCGCGTCGGGTCGGGCAGTGCGGCCGGCGCCCTGGAGTAGTCAGGTGCGCCCGGTGCGGCGGCGGGCAGGAACGGCACGAGCCGGTCATGCACTTCCCAGGCGTTCGCCGGCCGGTCGACGGCCTCCTTCTCCAGCAGATCGAGGATGAGCGCCTCCAGACTGGCCGGCACGTCCGGGCGCAGCTCGCGCACGGGCGTCGGCGAGGTGTGAAGGTGCTGGTAGATCAGGGACAGCTCGTCCGTCGCGCGGAACACCCGCTGCCCGGCCAGCAGCTCGTGCAGCAGGCAGCCCAGCGAGTAGAGGTCGCTGCGGGGGCTGACCGGCGTGCTCTTGATCTGTTCGGGGGACATGTACGGCTTGGTGCCGAGTACCTGCCCGGTAGTGGTGAGCTGGGCGACGTCGGTACCGAGCACGGCGGCGATGCCGAAGTCGAGCACCTTGACGGTTCCCGCGCGGTCGACCATCACGTTCTGCGGTTTGAGATCGCGGTGGATGACCGGGATGGCGTGCGCGTGCGACAGCACGGCGCAGATCTGCGCGGCGATGCACACGACCCAGTCGAGGGGGAGCGGTCCGTCATGCTCGTGCCGGAGGTCGGCTAGGGACACTCCGTGCACGAGCTGCATCGCGATGTAGAGCATGTCGGACGTCTCGTCGAACGCCGCGTCATAGACGGTGGGCACGCCGGGGTGTTCGATCTTCGCGGTGACCCGCGCCTCCCGGCGGAACCGGCTGATGAACCCGGCGCGGTCGGCGGACTCGACGATTTCCGGTCTGATCAGCTTGACCGCGATGTCGCGGTCGAGAACTGTGTCGTATCCGTGCCAGACCTGCCCCATCCCACCTCGGCTGATGGGCGCGGTCAGCTCGTACCGCCCCGCGATGACCGTCCGCTGTCCTGGCACGCTCAGCCCCCTGACGGTGAGACGGGGAGGAACGGCGAGGCGTCACCGGCCCAGACGACGACGAGCGCGTCGCGGGCACGGGACGCGGCGACGTAGAGCAGGAAGCGCTCGCGGGCGAGGGTGTCGTCCCGTTCGTCGTCGGGTTCGGTGGCGAGCACCCGTTCGGACGGAACGCTTTTGCGGTCGATGCCGAACAGCACCACCCGGCTGAACTCGAGTCCCTTGGCGCGGTGCATGGTCATGAGCCGGGGCGCGTCCGACCGGTGGGTGTCCCGGCCGCCCGCATGGCCGGGCAGGGCATGGCCGGCGATCACCTGAGCCGCGATCCCGCGGTCGCGCAGCCCCTGCGCCACGATGTCGCGTTCCCGGGCGCTGCGGGTGAGGACGCCGACGCTGCCGGCCTCCACCCTGCCCTGCGCGTCGTCCGACCCAGTCCCAGCCCCAGTGCCAGTGCCAGTGCCAACCGCCGAGCTCGACCCGTTGCCGTTCGGGCCGGACGGTGGGCCGAACCAGCCGCGCAGCGTTTCGGCGGTGACGTCGAGTTCCTCGGTGAGCCCGGAGCAGGCGCGCAGCACGGGAGCCGGCCCGCTCATCGCGGACCGGTAGCCGGTGGTGGCCTCGGCGTCGCCTTCCAGATCGGTGACGTCCGTGTCGCCGGCGAGAATGCCGACCGCGAACCGCAGGTTCTGCGCGGTGGTCCGGTAATTGAGGGTCAGTCGCCGGCTGCGACCCCGCACCTGGATGCCATAGCGGGAGAGGACGACCTTCTCCCCGTAGATGCGCTGGTGGGAGTCCTCGGCGAGGAACAGGTCGTCGGGGCCTTCGGCGACGAGGGCGCGCAGCAGCCGCCAGTGGCCGGGGTGCAGGTCCTGTGCCTCGTCGACGACGACGTGGTCGGCGGGCCGTGGGCCGCCCGCGGCGGCGAAGGCGTCGGCGCAGCGGGCGGCGAGAACGGCGATCTCGGCATAGCTCGCCGTCTGGCCCAGCGCGAGCTGGCGGCGGTACGCCTCCACCGCGTCCCAGATCGCCATCCGCTGCGCACGGGAGAGGCGGGTGCCGCGCCCGGGTCGGGGCACCCGCAGGTACTGGGCGCGGGTGGTCAGGTCGTTCGCGAGGACGACCATCCGGTACTCGCCGCGCAGGAACGCGGGCCGGGCGAGATCACCGGTGAGCCCGGCGGCGCGGGCCGCGTCCGTCCACATGGTGCGCTCGTCGGTGTCGGACAGCGGCCGCGGGACGGCGCCGGCGGAGAGCAGATCCCCCCCGGTGACGGCCCGGATGTCGGCGGGCACGGTACCGAGGACGTCCAGGGCGAGCTGGTCGATCCCGCGGACGGTCACCCCGGCCTGGCCGAGGCGGCCCTGCCACACCGAGGCGTCCAGGGTCCGCAGGTCCTGGGCGAGGTTGTCGGCCAGGTTCCGGGTGAACGTGGTGAGCACGACCCGCGGCGCGGCCGGCGCGGTCGCGAGGCTGCGCGCCCGGTGCAGCGCGACGACGGTCTTGCCGGTACCGGCGCCGCCGGAGAGCCGGTAGGCGCCGCTGGTCCGCACGTAGGCGTACCGGCGCTGTTCGGGATGCAGGAAGACGCGCCACTCGGCGAAGCTGCCGTCGAGGACCCGCCGCAGTTCGCTGTCGGTCTCGATGCGCACGAAGTCCATCAGCGTGCTGGGCCGCCGCAGCGCCGCGGCGACGTCGGCGTCGCTGGCAGGCCGGGTGGGGACGCCGGCGCCGATGCCGACGCCGATCCTCGTCTGGTCGGCCTGGTCGGGGCGCGCGGGGGCCTGCTCGGTCTCCGGGTCCGCCAGGCCGAGCTGTTCGTGGATCTCGTGGATCGGCGTGCCGGTGGCGAGGGCGAGCAGCGCGTCGGCCTGCCACGGCGGTACCCGTTCGTCGCCGGCGGCGGCGACGAGCGCGTCCTCGTCCGGGCAGGTCACGGCCCGCCGGGCGAGCGTGGCGGAGAGGCCGAGGTCCTCGAGCTCACGCGGGGTGAACCCGGCCAGCGGGCCCTGCGGGACCCACCCCGCCGTGCCGTGCCCGTGGACCGGCCGCGGGCCGGGGAGGACCACCGGTTCCGCGTTCTCGATCACCTCGAGGACGCCGCTGACCGGGTTCGTGGTCAGGACGAGGCGTTGCGCCAGCGCGTTCGCCTCGTCGTGCTTGGCGACGGCCGCGAGCACGAAATGCGGCTCCGGTGTCTCGGCGACCAGGAACATGACGGCGCGGAAGTTGTCGTTGACCCGCCCCGTGCGCACCCGCGGGTCGGCCGAGTTCCTGATCGGCTCGATGTGCAGGCCGGGGCTGGCCGGATCGGCCATCAGCTTGGTCAGGAAGTCCCAGGCCCGCTGCTTGAGCGAGCCGTCGATGTCCAGCCGCCTGCGGAACTGCCGCGACATGGTGATGTTGCTCATCGGGTTCCCTCCACCGGGATGTCCGTGCCGCCGCCGTCTGTGCCGCCCCCGCCGGCCGTGGCCAGCAGGCCGGCGACCCGCGCCGGGTCGGGGTCGGCGATCCGCCATCCGCCGCCGGTGAGTTCGGCCCGCAGCGCCGCGTCGACGTCCTCGGGATGGACGAGGACGGCGACGCGCGCGTCCGGCCAGGCGAGGTCGAACGGGAAGCCGCCGGCTGTCTCGTGGCCCTGCTCGGGCAGCGGCACGCCGGCCCGGGCCAGCCCGCGCAGCAGTGCCTTCTCCGCGTCGTCGAGCGCGTTGAGGACGAGGTCCGCCCACGGCGGTGAGAGCGCGTCCTCCCGCGACGTCACCGCTGTGGTCTCCCCGTCCGCCCCGGCCCCGGTACCCGCGTCGGCCCCAGCCCGGGCCCCGGCCCGAGCCCCGGCCGCAGTCCCAGCCCCGGCCGCGTCGGCGCTCGGCCGGGCGACACCCGCCGACTGCTCGTCCTGGCACTGCGACAGGGCGATCGGAAGGGCGGTGCGGGTCGCGTGGCCGAGGATGTTCGACAGCGCCAGCCAGCTGCGCCACGCCCGCACGCCGCCCTCGGTGGCCAGGCCGTCGTCCCGGTCGTCGAGGACGAGGACGCAGCCGAGGTCGTGTGGCGGCCGCGGCCAGCCGGCCGAGGCCGCCACCAGCCCGTCGCGCCGCCAGACCCAGCCCTGCAGGTCACCGGCCGCGCCCCGGCCCGCGACGGCGTCCGGAACCGCGTGCGGGTCCAGCGCCGCCGCGGCGAGCCCGGCGAGAGCCGACCGGCTCGCCACCGGCGCCGGCCGGGTGTCGAACAGCGCGAACGGCAGCCCGTCGGCCAGCGCCCGCCACGCCGCCGGCCGCGGCTCCATCACCCAGTCGAGCAGCTGGGTGACCGCGTCCGCGGTGGCCAGCCCGTCCGACACCGAACCGGCGGGGATCCGCCCGGCGCGATGCTGCACGAGCCGGCGCCGGACGGCGTCGTCGTACCAGGCGGCGCCGGCAGCCGTCACCTGCTCACTGCGGGCGAGCGCCTCGAAGACCGCCACGTCGTCGTCGGTGACCGCCCACACCACATGCCCCGCCTCGCGCAGCGCGCGGCGTTTCGCCGCGTCGTCCGCGATCCGGTTGTGGGCGGGGGTCGCGTGCCAGGCCCGGCCGTCGGTGAAGACGTAGACGCGGGGCACCGTCGGGTCCTCGCAGAGCAGCTCGAAGTCGGGCCGGCAGCCACCGGCACGGACCTGCGGCCGCAGCGTCCAGCGCCGGTGGACGGTGCCCGGCACGCCGAACCGCAGCTCCGTCCCGGTGAGCTGCGGGATCTCCCGCACGCTCGCCCCGCGGGCACGCAGCGCGTCGGTGAACGTCCGCCGGAACCGCAGTTCCAGCGCGCTGTCGAGGGACGGCAGCGGGATGTCGGCGACCGACCGCAGCCCGACCGGCTCCCAACCGTCGCCGAGCACCTCGGTGAGCATCTGCTCGGCGCGCGCCCGCGACGTCCGCTCGACCAGCGCCGGCGGGCTGAACGGCAGCAGGCACCGGGAGCAGGCCAGCAGCCCGTCCTCGGCGCACCCGCACCCGGCGACCACGCGCCGGGCCGCGGTGAGCAGCTCCCGGACCCGGCTCGGCCGGGCCAGATCGGCGAGGTAGCCCGTCCCGCCGGGGACACGGTCGTGCAGCAGCAGGGCCGTGCGCTCACTGCCGCCGACCGGCATCCGCACCTCCAGGACGTCGAGATGATCCGGCGCGCCGCCGAGCAGCTCGCGCAGGCCGAGCAGCAGCGCCGCCCGGAACGACGGCCCGGCGAACTGGTCCAGGGTGAACTGTGGTGGCAGCAGGATCCGCACCCCCTGGGTGCGCAGCGACCGCCCGAGTGCCAGTTCCGTCCACGGGACGTCGATGCGGGTGCGGTGCGGGCACCAGGCCCGGTGCCGGGCCTGCTGCGGGTCGCGCACGCCGAGCTGCGCCGCCGGCACGATCCCGCAGCCGGGGCAGAGCAGGAACAGCGGCGCCCGCACCGCGGTGCCGGCCAGCATCCGTTCCGGCGCCTGCTCGACGGCGCGCCCCACGTTGACCCAGCGCACCTCCAGCTGGCGGACGTACTCGGCGCCGAACGGGTAGCCGTCGAGGTGCCAGGCGTCGCTGATCTGCTCCGGGTCGACGTCGGCGGCGGCGACGACGGTGAACGGCAGCCGCTCGCGGTCGTCGTGCGAGTCGGAGATGATCGCCGAGTCCCGGGACACCTGCGCGGAGACCTTCTCCAGCGGCAGCACCGGCAGCGCCTGCCCGGTGTCGGTGATCCCGGCGTCCCCGCAGCGCGGGCAGGTCGCCGGGACGGCCGGCTCGTCGCCCAGCGAGTGTCGGTGCACCCGTGACCAGCCGCAGGACGGGCAGACCCGCCAGGTCTGGAGCAGCCCGTCGAGGTCGTTGCCGATGCCGACGGCGTCGATGCGCACGGCTGTCGCCTGGGCGTAGAAGGTGGCGCCCGGCGCCCACTCGGTGAGCGCGAGCGCGCTGCCCCGCCGGTAGGTGCGCGGCTCCTCGTGGTAATCCTGCGTGTCCTGGTCCATCCACTGCAGGGCGACGTCGAGGGTGACGGTGTCGTCGAGCAGGGTGTAGTTGGGCAGCACGCCGCGTTCCTCCAGCGCGCTGACCCAGAACTGGGTGGCCAGCGCGCTGCGCCGGTCGCGCAGGAACCGCAGCTCGGCGCGGGCCAGCCGGTGGTCGGTGACGTCCTCGGCGGTGGCGGTCGGGCGGTTCGCGGCGGCGGCCAGCTCGGGCAGTCTGTCCTGCAGGGCGTTGCGCCGGTGCCCCAGCTCGTCGGCCTCCCGCCGGTACTCGACGGCCGCCCGCCGCAACAGCCGCGCCAGCCCGGAGACCGCCTCCGGCTCCCCGCCTGTGCCCGGCGTCAGGCCTACGCCGGCCCAGGTGCGCAGGTGGGCGGCGGTGTCGGGGCGCACCGCGGCGCCGAACAGGGCCAGGAACTCCTCGGCGTAGGCCGCCGCGTTCGCCTGGGCGTCGGCGAGCAGGTCGCCCAGCCAGGTCCCCGGCGCCCAGCCGGCCTCGGGGAACATCGTGGCGGCGGTCCCCGGGTCCGCCGCGCCGCCGCGGGAACGCCGGTCCACCAGCCAGGCCACGTACTGGCGTTCCAGGATCTCCACCGCGTCCAGGTAGGTCGCCGGCGGCCGGACGTCCCCGTCGATGAGCGCCAGCGGGTCGGCGAGGCGCTGCGTGTCGTGCCCCCGGCCCTTCACATAGGCCAGAACCAGCGCGTTCCCCGTCAACCGCCCGGCCCGCCCGACCCGCTGCACATAGGAGGCGACCGTCCACGGCAGCGACCCGAGCATCACCGTCGACAGGTCACCGATGTCGATGCCCAGCTCCAGCGTCGGCGTCGCCGCCAGCACGTTCGGGACGGCCGGCCCGCCCCCCTCCCGGAACTGCCGCTCCACGTCGAGGCGGACGTCGTCCGGCAGCAGCGAGGTGTGCTCGTGCGCTACCACCCGGCGCATGTCGACGCTGCGGTACAGGTGCCGGTAGTAGTCGTCGCCGCGCCGGGCCCGGCGCAGCCGCCCCGGGCACGCCTGGCGCAGGCAGGCGGCGTCCGCCAGGTCGTCGACGGTGCGCCGGGTGCCCGGGGTGAGCGTCTGGCACACGTCGCAGCGCAGCGCGAGCACCCCGCCCGCGAGCAGTTCGGGGTCGGCCGCGCTCACCACGACCTGCGCCGGGTCGAGCAGGAACACCGTCGCGTTCGTCTCGGTGCGCCGCCGCGACAGCCAGCCGGCGTCCGCCATCTCGTCGAGCAGCGCCCGGGTCACCAGCCCGCCGTCGCGCGCCGTGAGCCGCAGCTGTCGCTGCGCCCAGCGGGCATACCAGGACGACGCCCCGGTGATGCTGTCGAACGTCGCCGCCGGTGTCGATGTCCGTCCCGTCGTCGGGAACGTCGGCGCGGGCCGGCCCGGCGGGAACGCCGGCAGCCCCTCACCGCGCGCCGCCCGCCGCCCGCCGGTGAGGAACCAGCGGTTGCCGTCATGCTCGACGAACGACTCCAGCCAGCGATGCCAGATCCCGCCCTGCACGCGGACCCGTTCGAGCACCCCGCGCGCCCACGCGGCCAGCCGGGCATCGTCGAGCGCCGCGCCGAGCGCGTCGTCGTTCTCCGCCGACAGCGAGTGCTGCTGACGGGCCCGCGCGACCGCCCGCACCGCCACCCGGGCCAGCGCGTCCGCCCCGCCGGTGTCGACCTCGGCGACGGCCGCGCCGGTCAGCTCCAGGGTGCGCCCGGTGCGGGCGTTGAGACCGAACTCCAGCGCCGCGTCGAACGCGAGGCGCCGCTCGACGAGCCGCTGCGCCTGCGCCCGCTCGTGCGCACCGCCCGCCGGCTGCCAGTAGCGCTGAAACCCCGCCCACTGCGCGAGGGCCGGCGGCACCAGCCGGTACCGGCGCACCGGGTCGTCACCGGCCCGGTCCATCGCCTCCCGGGCCAGGTCGGCGACGGCGAGCGGCCCGCGGCTCTCGATCGTGTCGAACAGCGCCGCCCGCAGGCTCAGCGCATGCGACCGGGCCTGGACGAACCCGGCGGTGTGCGCGGCGTCCTGCACACTGTCGGTGAACAGCAGGGTCTTCTTCTCCGCGGTGTCCAGATACGCCGAGCCGAACAGCGCCGACAGCGACACCGACGTCAGCGTCGACACCCCGCTGCCGAGGAAGCGGATACCGTCCGGCTGGCGGCACGACGGGCAGGTCTGCGCCCGCGCCGCGGTGTCGTCCTCCCAGGCGGTCAGCACCGGGATGTGGGCGCTCTCGTCCGGCTCGCCGTCGGTCGCCGGGTGCGCGGTGAGGATCAGCGTCGACGTGTCCAGCCACAGCAGGCCCTCGACGGACGTCGTCTCGGTTGTCTCGGCCGTTTCGGTCGTCTCAGGGGTGTCGGAGGCGTCGGCGAGCACGGCGGCGGCCTCGCCCGGGGCGTGCAGCAGCGCACGGAACCGCTGGTCACCGGCACGCGAGGCCCGCCGGACGGTCGTCTCCGTGGCGTCGATCGCCCGTCCCACCAGGGTGCGCAGCGCCCCCCACCCGGCCCGGCCGCAGTGCCGGCAGTACAACGCCGGCAGGTACAGGTCGAGGTCGGCCTGCGCCCCGTCGTCCGACCAGCGGAACGCCGGCGTGGGCGACACCCGCCGGTCGATGCGGGTCACCTCCCGGACCCACAGTTGCGTGTCCACCCCCAGCAGCCGACGTCCCACCGCCGGTTCGGCGTTCGCCCGCGCCCGCGCCTGGGAGAGCAGACCGAGGTAGGCCTCGACGACGGCCATCCCGTCCGCGCGCCCCGGGCTGGTGTCGTCGGGCAGCACCGTCGCCGCGAGATCCCGTACCGACTTCGGGCGCAGCGCCGCGGCGAGCAGGCCCTCGGTGAGCGGATGCGCCGCCAGGACAGCGGGCAGCCGGTCACCGCGGCGCAACCGGCGGATCTCGGCGGCGGAGAACTCCGACCCGTCGACGTCCCGGGCGACCAGCGCGCCGAGCAGCGCGTCAGCCACCTGCTCCGGGCCCTCCGCGACGGCGTCCCGGACGGTCTCGGCGAGCGACCGGGTGGCCGGCAGCCGCCGGATCACCACCCCAGTCGTCGGACGGCCGTGCTCGCGACGCCAGTCGTCCGGCGCGGTCCGCTGCTCGACGACCACCGCGTCCGCCTCGAACGGGCGGCCGAAAACGGTCTCGGCGAACGCCCGCATCGCGGCGAACGACTCGTCCTCAGCGTCGTCCCTGCCTACGCCGAGGGTCGCGGAGGTGGCGACCGGCACCAAGTCACCCAGCGGAGCGCCGGGGCGGGCCACGCCCAGCATCGACCCGAGCCGGCGCAGCAGCATCGCCACATCGGTGCCCTGCGCGCCGTCGTAGGTGTGAAACTCGTCCAGACACACGTAGGCGAGAGATGTCTGCGCGCCCTCCCACAGGCCGCGGTCGTTCGCACGCAGCAGCAGGTGGTCGAGCATCTTGTAGTTCGTCAGCAGGATGTCCGGCGGATCCGAGCGCATCACCTCCCGCGAGGTGATCAGACCCGCCTGGCTGACCTGCGTGCGCTGGCCCTGCTGCTCACCGGTGTAGATGCCGGCGGTCAGTCCGCCCAGCCGCGGGTCACCGGTCAGCATCTCGGCGAGCCGGCCCGCCTGGTCATTCGCCAGCGCGTTCATCGGGTAGAGGATCAGCGCCTTCATCCCGCGCTGCCCCTGCCGCCGCATCCGCAGCGCATGATCGATGATCGGGACGAGGAACGCCTCGGTCTTACCCGACCCGGTGCCCGTCGTGACGATCGTCGGCCGCGGCCGCCCATGTTTGGACGACAGCCGCTCGAACGCCTGCGCCTGATGCACGTACGGGACGAAGTCCTTCGGCCACCAGTCCAGCGGAACCGTCCACGTCCCGTCCGCCGGCCGGAACGGCAGCCGTAGGCGGGCATACGGGCCGCGGAAAATGCCCTCCTCGGGGTCACCGAGGAACGTCGTCAGCGCTGCCCGGACGTCGTCGTCGGTCAGCGCGAAGGTGGTCGCCAGGTAGTCCGTCAGCGCACGGCGAAGGTCAGCCGCCTGCAACGACGGCAGCAGCGGAGCGGTCATCCGGGCAGCTGCTCCTCTGCCTGGCCCTGCGCCTTCTTCGCTTCCCGCTCGGCGGTCAGCCGGCTGAAGTGCTCGTGCGCGATCCGCAGGTCGGTCTCCCGGTTCACCCCACTGAACGGCCCGACGTAGGTGCGGTCGGGCCCGTTGAGCGTGTGCACCCGCTCCCCGGCCGCGGTTGCCTTGTCGAGCTGCTTGGCGAGGTCAGCCGGCAGCTGCCGCCCGAACGAGTCGTACCGCGCCTTGCGCTCGTAATCCTGCAGGACGGGGAACTGCGTCCGGTAGACGGTGACTAGCTCATCGGCGGTAAGCCCGAGCATCACCGCCACGATCGCGTCAATCTCGACAAGCGCCTGCCGCCGATCCGCTGCCCGCCGCAACGGAGTCCCGAACCCCCACTCCACCGAAACCTCTCCGACCTCCGCGCGCTCCCGACAGACTACTCCGACCTTTGGTGCCCATCGATCCTGCTGCCATTCAGGTGAATAGAGTTCTTTCCATAGTGGTGCGTACGGTCGGACCAGGCAATTCAAGCGGAGTGTTCGAAGTGTCAACTCGGGTTCCAAGGCGTGTCCTCGTATATGTGGCAATTTCGAGAAAACGCTTACAGTCATATCGGTAATTCCGGCACTTTTGACAAAGAAGTCGGATGTAAGTGCGAACCTAATCCCGGCAGCAACTACAAGATCTTTGATGTCTGGAAGTGTTAATGTATGTACTTGATTTACGTGTGTCGGGCCGGGTGGAATTAGTGCGGCATGTAGACTTCGAACGGTCGCGGAATCCACTCTTTTTCGCCATGCAAGGCGATAAAAATCGTTACTTGGTCGGCCGTTCCAGCGAGGGTAGGCCCCGTGGAATTCGGGGCCGGGTTGGGAACGTTGATAGATTGTTCGCGGGATGAAGTCTTCGGGGATATTTTCAGGGTTTAGGTGCTCATAGTCGACGTTGCTTTTTGCTGTTTTATTTGGCTGTGCAGAGAGTGGCGCGCCGACGCTAAATTGAGGACCTTGAATTACTACGTCTGCCCACCCGGAAGGAGTCGCTGGTCTACGCTCGAATCTCCCGATTCTGCGATCGCGATCCTCTTCCCATCCGCGTGTCCATAGGATCTGATCATCAAGAATTCTAGGTGCTGCTGAAATTTTTTGGAGAACGGCTGCGCTAGATTGATTTACTGGAAAAATTGCGCGGGCACTGTGAGGGGGTGTCGCCGGGATTTCCAGTAGGTCTCGCCACCCCCTGAGGGTGTCCAAATTGATGTTCATGATGCGTCGAGAGTGGGGGCTAATGTCCCACTTTCCCGCCCCATCCTTGATCCCGGGCTCGGGTCCGGACCCGTCGTGCCTAAGGGATCTCTCTGCTGTTGACGGATCATATAGCCAGGCGGCCTGAATAAATGCAACCCTAGGGCGCGGCGACCCGTAGACATGGATCCCGTACGTCCTAGTATTGTTGATCTCGTTGAAGAGTTTGTGTTCATTTCGGTACTGCCAGTGACGTCTAAGGCGGGTGTATGCTTCGCTTCGAAGATTTGAGGCTCGTAGTTCTATGAAGTGAGATTCTGGATGAATCAAGGAAGTGATGCCGATAGGGCTCGTGGAACGCCAGGTGTGATCCATGAAACAGCGATAGAGGTCTGGGTGGAGGCCGTGGAGTCGGGGGCGTTCGGCGGCGCTGCCAAGGTGGGCAGAATAACCGGCCTGTTCGGTGCGCCGGTCTAGGTACCAGGTCGCGGCGCCAACTAGATGGAAATTACTCTTGCGGCGTTCTTTCTTTTCGCGTTCTGCTGCGGTCGGAACCAGAGTCCACCACGGGTCGTATTCGGCAAGTATTCCGGCTTCGTCCCAGTCGGGGCGGACCCAGGGGGGGTTTCCTACCTGGAGGTCGAAGCCGCCGCGGGTGAAGACCTGGGGGAAGTCGAGTTCCCAGTGGAAGAAGCCCTGGCGGTCGGAGATCTCAGCCGCGACCTTAAGCCAGGGGATGTCACGTAGTGCCTCGTCGGCGGGCGTCGCGGCGGCGAAGGTTAGGTCGAGTTCCTCGGCGTCGTCGAGGCCGGCCCAGGACAGGTCGTCGGCGAAGGTGGACTGGCCGTTCTTTTCCTGCCGTCCCGGCTTCGTGGCCTTGCCGAGCAGAGCCTCCAGGCCGGTGAGCCAGGTGTCCATGTCCGGGGGAGGAATCTCGGTGGTCAGCGGCCAGGACCAGAGGGCGCACCAGGCGTCCATCGCGCGCCGCAGTCGCCGGTAGGCGCTGTTCGGGTCGTTGAGGACGAGCTCCACCTGCTCGCGGGTCACCGGCTCGCGGGGCGGTTCCGCGGAACCGTCCGCGCCCCACACCGGTGTCGCCCGGCGGATGCCGGCTTCGGCGATCTCCAGGCGGCGCCGCGACAGTTCCCAGAGAACCTCGACCCGCTGGGCCAGCCGCGCCATTCGGTTCTGCTGCTCCTTGCCGGGGGTGCGCAGGACCCCGGCCCGCCAGGCCCGCAGCCGCTCCCGTGCCTCGGGTGCGTACGCCTTCGCCTCGGCGGTGTCGACGACCGCGCCCCAGCCCGCCGCCGGCAGCAGGAAGTGGTGGATGCCGGCGCCGACCGGTGGCACCGAGCCGGCCGGCAGCTCAGGGTCGTGCAGGGGGACGTCGGTGGGAACGGTGGTCAGCCATTCCTTCTTCTTCAGCAGCGCCGGGGCGTAGACGGCGCGGCGGGCGCCGATGAGGCTGTTGCCGCGGCGCAGGTGCAGGCCGAACCAGGGGGCGGCGAGGCCGGCCTGCATCGTGTCGAGCCACAGGGAGACTTCGGCGAGTTCGACGGCGGTGGCGTTCAGGTCCACCCCGTACACCTGGTGCAGCGCCAGATACGCCTTCACCCGCTGCAGTTCGGCCGGGTACTGCTCGGCGGGGATGCGTTCGCCGCGCTCGTCCTGGGCCCGGCTCAGGTAGGCGGCGGCAAGCTGGCGGACGGCCTCGATCGCGAACGCGCCCGACCCGAGCGCCGGCTCGCAGATGGTCATCGCCAGGATGTCCGCGGCGCGGGTCTTCGTCCCGTCCTGGTCGAGCAGTTCCTCGATGGCGTGGTGGACGACGGAGCGGGTGAGGACCTCCGGGGTGTAGTACGACGCCGACTGCTGCCGTTCCCGCCCGGCGAGCCGGTACACGAACGACCCGCGCGGGTGCAGCCTCGGCTTCGGTTCGCCGGTGTTCTCGTCCCGGTCGAGGACGAACGAGTCGGCGGGCACCTCGTTGACGCGCTCGGCGGGCAGCAGCCAGGTTCCGCCGGAGGGGTCGCCGCCCTTCGCGACCTCGTACAGGTCGGTGTCGGCGATGATCCCCGACCAGGACATCAGCCCTTCGTAGACGGCGCCGAGCTGGTTGATGCCGAGTTCGCCGTAGGAGATGAACCCGCGGTCGCTGCCCTTCTTCACCTTGGTCAGCAGCAGGTGGCGCAGCACCCGCTGCAGCGCCTCGTTGCCGAGGCCGACCTCGTCGATGAGCGCCGTGGCGTCCGCGGCGAACAGGTCGGAGCGCAGCGGCTGGAACACCAGCCCGTCCCCGGCCGGCGCCGCCGAATCGGTGCCGGTGCCCGTGTCTGTGCCCGCACTCGTGTCCGTCTCCGTGGTGTGGCCCTTGTCGACGAGGACGAACAGCCGGTGCAGCGACTCGTACAGGTGCCGGCCGCGGCGGGCACGGTCCGACGACAGGTCGGTGAGGATCAGGTCGCGCAGCCGGTCCAGCCCGTAGCCGGCCTGGTACTCGGGTGCCTGGACGGGCAGCACCTCCAGCTGCGGTGACGCCTCCGCGTACAGCAGGAACAGGATCCGGTACAGGAACCGCAGCGACTGCCGCGTCAGGTCCCGGCCGAGGTTCGCGACGTCGAGGACGTCCAGCCCCGCCGCCCGCCGCCGCGCCACCACCTCGTTGGCGATGATCTCCACCGACAGTCGGACGCCCTCGCGCAGGTCCGCGGAGACGCCGACGGTGTGCTGCACCGACTTCTCCAGCAGGCCGAGCCACGGCGCCACGCCGTCCTCGCCGGGCAGCAGCAGATCCGGCCCGACCATGGCGGCGACGTGCTCCAGCTCGCCGGCCGCCCGGACGTCCCGCCGGTCGACGACGACACCCAGGTCGACGGCGAGCCAGCGCCCCTCCGGCCACCGGCTGCGCTCGGCGAGCAACACCCATCTGCCGGCCTGGACCAGCACGAACGGCGGGGCGTCGTCGGTCAGGAACACACTGGAGACGACCTTCGCGACGGCCGCCTGCGGCTTGCCGTCGACGACCGCCGGGTCGAGGAGCTGCCCGACCCGCGGCCCGGCCGCGTCCGGCGTGGTCAGGATGTCCTCGACCGCCCCGGCCGGGGTGGCCTCCAGGATGAGCAGCGCCGTCCCGGTGGGGGAGGGGTGCACCACCGCGGCGGGTAGCCGCACCTCGTCCCCGGACCGGTCCGACACCCAGGACGTCGGTTCCCGGTCGAGCCGCAGCGCTCGGCGAATCTCCCGGTGCACCTCGCGGACGTCCTCGTCGGCGGGCTGTTCGCCCAGCCCGCCGAACAGCCGTGCCAGCGGGGTGGCCGCGTCGCGCAGCGCCGAGCGCGCGGTGGGATGGCCGTCGTCCTCGTCGGCCTTCCACTGGACGCGCAGCGCCAGCACCTCAGCGAGGAAACTGCCGGTGCGCGCCTCCGAGGTCAGGTAGTGCTCGGAGATCCACGACTCGCCGACGACCACCGCGTCGAAGCTGGGCATCAGACGTTCCCCCCGTCGGTGGTGGCGGCCGGGATCACGACGGCGAGCGGGCGCAGCAGCCGTTGGCTGGCGCGCAGCGAGCGCGCGATCTCCTCCTCGAGGCTGACCTGCTTCGAGAGCCGGCGGACCTTCGCCAGCCCCGGCCCGGTCATGTCGAGTTCGAGCTGCGCCGCTTGTTCCCGCCAGCGGGTTCGCCGGGTCGACCAGCCCGCCAGCCGCCGTTCCAGGTCGGAGTGCTGGATGTCCTCGGCCAGGTCGAGGTCGCGGGCCGCCGCGTCGATCGCGGCCGGCACCAGCGCGCGCAGCTCGTCGGTGGCCACGGCCGCGCCCGGGTTCACCGCCGGCTCCCGCTCGCCGGGCCCGGGGATCAGCCCGGTGCCCGCGAACAGCTCCAGACCCTCGACGACCTGCGCGATCGGCAGGTCGGCCCGTCCGGTCGGGAACTCGACGACGACCATCTGGCGGGTCACGACCTGGCCGCGCCGGTTCATCAGCGTCGCGATCACCAGCACCCGCGGGACGTCCACCGGCCCGCGCACCAGCGGCACCTCGTTGCGGCCGCCGGCCGCGAGCACCTTGTCCGCGGCCCAGTCGAGCACCGGGTGCAGCGGGGAGAGGAAATGCGCCTCCGGCCACGTGGACGGGGTGGGCGCGGTGGCCTCGCGGGCCCTCGCCGGACGCCCCCTGCGAGCCGCCGGTGTGATGCCCCCCGGCCCGCTCGCGGTCGTCGCAGCCGCGGTCGTCGCCGCGGGCACCAGTGCCGGCCGTCCCGGGCCGCTGCCCGTCTGCCCCTCGCGGGCCGCGCGCAGCCCGTCCAACGCGACCGACGGTGTGACGGCGAGCAGTAGCTGCTCGCGGATCCCGCGTTCGGCGACATACGACGCCGGCAGCGCGTCGAGGCGCACCCGCAGGTCACGCGGCGGTCGCAGCGCGATCAGATTCTTGTCGCGGAAGACCTTCCAGCCGACGCCGCCGCGGGCTGGATCGGTGTCGTCCGGCGCGCGGGCGGGATCGTCGTAGACCTCGGCGACCGCGTCGGCGAGGAAGTCGGCGTCGGTGGGATACAGCGATTCGCGGGGCCGGTCCGGGGGAGCCGGCGGCAGGTCGTCGCCGGCGGCGGCGAACTCCTCGTCGAAGAACCCGAAGAACTCCTCGGACCCCTGCCCCGCACCCGGGTCGGGGACGACCTCGTCCAGGTTCTGGCCGCGCGCGAGCGCGTCCCGGATCGCGTCCTCCTCGCCGCTGGCCGAATGCAGATGCATCAGCGTCGCCGCGTCACCCAGCGTCGTGTGGGCGAGATGCTCCTTGGCCAGCAGGCGCTGCAACACCCGCACGTCGCCGCTGAACCGGTCGTCGGAGGGCACCAGCGCCAGCGCCGCGATCCGCGGCGGATGCTTCTGCCCGTACCGGTCGATGCGCCCGTTGCGCTGCTCGATCCTGATCAGCGACCACGGGATGTCGACGTGGACCAGGTGGTGGCACTGCGCGTGCAGGTTGACGCCCTCACTGGCGACATCCCCGGTGATCAGCAGCCGGACCGGGCTCGCCGTGGTCTTGAAGTCGTCGACGATCCGCTCCTGTTCGACGTCGGGCAGGCCGCCGTGCATGACGGCGATCTGGTCCTTGGCGAGGCCCAGCCGATCGGGGAGCTCGCCGGCGAGCCAGCGCAGGGTGGCGACCCGCTCGGCGAAGAGCACCGCTCGGGTCGTCGACCGGGCGCCGACACCGACGGTGCGCAGGTACTCGGCGAGCGCGGTGAGCTTGGCGCTCTCCCCGGCCAGCGCGAGCTCGGTGAGCTCACGCAGGTGCTCGAGGGCCCGCCGCTCCCGGTCGTGATCGCCGCCGCCGTGCCCGCCGTCGTTCCCGCTGTGGTTCCCGCCGTCGTGCCCGCCGCCTCGCGACGCGAGCCGTTTGAGGCGGGCCTCGGTCGTCTCCAGCAGCGCGGCGGGAGAGGAGAGGAACGCCTTCGCCAGCGTCCAGGGGAACAGCGCCGACCCGCGGCCCGCGACGGGGGACGGGCCCTGCGGGTACAGCCAGGTCCGGGAGATCTCCGTGGCGATCGCGTCCTCCGCCGGCGACGCCGCCACCGGGATCACCACGGGCTCGGGACGCAGCGCCCAGTCGGCGCCGACCTCCGCGGCGACCTCGGGGGAGTGGCGGTGCCGGCGGATGAACAGCCGCTCCACGTCCGCGACGTCGTACTCGCCGTCCGGGCCGACGGCCGTCGGGTCGAGCAGCCGCAGGAGTTCGGCGAACGACTCCTTCTTCCCGTTGTGCGGCGTCGCCGAGGCCAGGACCAGCGCCTCCGTGTTCGGGGCGAGAACCCGGGCGAGTTCGTTGTTCAGCGTGCCGGTGTTCGTCAGGTTGTGCGATTCGTCGATGACGACGACATCCCAGCGGTGCCGCTCCAGAAAGGACCGGTAGCGCGGCGATTTCAACGTGTCGATCGAGACGATGATGCGGCGGTAGAACGTGAACGGATTCCGGCTCGCGGGCAGGTTCTGCCGTACCCGCTGCAGACCGTCGCTGTCGAGCCGGACGAGCGGCAGCCCGAACCGGCACCACAGTTCGTGCTGCATCTGTTCGAGAACGTGCCGTGGGGTCACCACCAGCACCCGGTCGGCCCGCCCGCGCCGGGTCAGCTCGGCGAGCAGCATCCCGATCTCCAGGGTCTTGCCGAGGCCGACGGCATCCGCGATGAGGACCCGGGGCCGCAGGTTCGCCGGGGACAAGGCGTGCGCGACCGCCCGCCGCTGGTAGTCGAGGTGCGTCGCCAGCATCCCGTCGGCGACGGTCAGCGAGGTCTCGCCGGCCGGCATCGGCGTCCTGCGCAGGGTCGCCTCCAGCCACAGCCGGGTGCGCCGGTGCCGCGGGGAGCCGTCCGGGAGCAGCTCGGCCTCGCGGGGGTCCAGCAGCTCGATGTGGTCGAGCCTGCTGAAGAAGGTCGCCGTGGTCTCCCGCACGAGCTCGCCGAGGCCGACCACGTCCAACCGCCAGCCGTCCGTGCCCTGCTCGGCCCCTGTGACCAGCCATTCTTCGTCCCGGACCACCACGATCGAACCCGGCGCGAACGTAGTCACGTAACCCCCCGCCCCCTGATCCCCCATGCGCGAGTGGCATAAGGCGCGAGAAGTTACCCTATAGTGTTATGAATACCGGCAGATGGTGGGCGGCAATGGTGTACGGAACGTAATCGTAGGGGGGTAGTGGTTGCAGATAGTCACGCAAGATGGGGTGTGGGATGCTCCAGGCAGGTCTGAGGGTCTATCTGGCGGGACTCCACCGAGGCTTGGCGCCCGCGTTGCCGATATGTCGGCCGCGGGGCGGGCTAATCGCCGTTCCGGCGAACTGGCAGGCTGAACCCTGCCTGCCGTTGAAGCGAAATTGAGCACTATCCGGTGGGGTCGGTCGAACAGGAATTCGATCTGCTCCGGGTGTATCCCGGAGAAGGTGGAGGTTGGTGCGCATACCGTCCTGCTCCACGGCGCGCGGGTGAGTTCTAGGGGCCCGCAGCTGAGGAGGACGAGCAAGCGGTCCGTCGTAGCTGGGCATTGAAGTGCACTCCGAGCTTACTAAGCCGAGGGACCGGCCTGGCTGCGCTGGGGCGAGACTGTCTGTCGTACTGACACGCAGGTCAGCGGTAAAGTCTTGCGGCCGATCGCTTGGATCGTCGACGGAATTTCTTTCCCGGCCGTGACGAGGAAGAGTCGGCGACGCTAGGCTCGAAGCGTGGCCTACATTATAACTCTCTCTTTCGGCGAGCTGTCTGCAGTACGTGGAAAATTGCGGGCTGAGCAGCGCCTCACTAAAGCCCTACCTAAGGGGATGAAGGCGGCTGGCCCTACCGTTGGAAAGCAGATCGTCCTCCTGCTGGGAGAAGGGAAGCGCGGTAGCCACGAACCGCCACTTCGGTATCTCGCCTGGCTGGGGGTCGTGGCGCGACACAATATCGTTGGAGCTGTGGATGGCAGCATCACCATCGAACCGCTCCGAGAATGCTTCGAAGAGATCGTCCTCGAGGGAGATTCTGGGCTGCTCCGACGGCTTCCACGCGGGCTGCGTGAGGAGTTCGAGCAATCTGCTCCTCGTGGCGGGGTCGGCATCTGTAGCGATGCCGTGTGGACTGCGGTTGGCGCAGCGCTCCGGCAGGAATATCCGAGGCTGGTGGACCTGCTCGACTGGCTGATCGCCCAGGCCAACCCTCCAGTCTTCAATAGCAGTGATCCCGCCGACCGTGCGTGGCAGGAGCAGCAGGATGCTACGGGGTGCCTCCTACGGATCGCCGATTTCCCTAAATCCGCTATGGCTGCGTGGCAACGTCCTGCATCGCGGGATGCTCCGTACCTGGCTGGTCTCGTCCCGCAGCCTGTTGAGAACAGCCTGATCGACCACGACGTCCGTGTCTCCGATTATGCGTTCAATCTTACGAGCGTCTGGCAGGCCGGCAATTACGGCAGGTGCGATATTCACGTTCTCCAGGATGACGGCGGGCGGCAGCTGGAAGTGGTTAACGTTAACGCCACGCCCGCCGAGGCTCGTCTTGGCACCGATATGATCTATTATCACGAGCCGACTCGTAGCTTCGTACTTGTTCAGTACAAGCGTCTTGACTTGATCAGCCGATCGGTCTATGTGGATGATCGGTTGAGGAGCCAACTGGACCGACTGGAGAAGGTGGCGCAGCTCAGCGTCGCTCCAGGAAGCCCCAGCGAATGGAGGTTGGGCACTGATCCGTGCTTTCTCAAGCTCGCATACTGGCCCAACGATAGTCGCCCGGTCGATAGTCTTGCTCCTGGGATGTATCTTCCGCTTTCCTACGTCAGAATCCTTCTCGAGGATGATTGTACGCTTGGTTCTAAAGTCAATAGTCGGGCTAGAGTTCTCGGCTACAAAAATATTGGACGGTACCTCGTCGGAACTCAATTCATCGAGCTGGTGAAGCATGGCCTTTCCGGTACGATTGGTACCACCGTAGAGCAACTTCAATCCCTAGCAAGAAAGCGTGCCGAAGAAGGTCAGAGTGTCGTGCTGGCTATGGAGCGTAGCAGGGAGTCCGTCAAAAACCGCCAGGCACGCATCCGTAGCCGGAGCGCGACTTCTAAACGATATGGCCACTCGGTGTATAGTCAAGAAGCGCTATTCTGAACAATCGAAGCGCTGTCTTTGTGTGTCCAGCCGGCGTTAAGTGAAACTGAACGTGCACGTCAGCGGCCCGACCGTGTTGGTCGAGCCTGTGCATGCGGAGGTCCGCCGCGGTGACGCTCCCCAGGCCGACGTCGGGGCACCGTGGTGAGTCGCCGGCTCGACAGACGTAGACCGTTGGCGGCGGGCGCTCCTACGCCGATTCGATCTTGAACACGCCTTCGCATGTTCGAGCGGACCCTTGGCCGGACCGCTCCCAGGCTGCGCAGTTCGGCCGCCGACCTGCGCGGGTCGGCGTTCTGGATCACGGTGAGGATGTCGTCGAGGGCGTTGATCTGGCTTCGGGTGAGGTAGAACTAGATCTGCTCCCGGGCTTCTGAGAGCAGGCCGAGCCGAATACTCGCCGACGACGATGGGCGGACACCGCGTATGCGCGATCCAGGCGTGGTTCCCGACAGTGCGGAAGTCGCGCGGCGGCTAACCGCCGAGGCGCTCGTGGCCGAGCTGTTCAGCCGGTTCGACGCCCGCGACGTCGACGCCGCGCTGGCGCTGTACACCGAGGACGCGACGGTGTTCCAGGCCCACGGGAGGGACGCCGTCCGGTCTGTGATGGAGCGCGGTATGTCGCCATCGCGTGGTCGACACCTGATCACGAACCTGCGGGCCTGGTCGCTCGATGCCGATCGCATCGCCGTCGAGTACACGGCGGCGGCGTTCACGCTTGAGGGCGACGGGCCGTTCACCGCTCGGTCCGTGTTCGACCACCGCCAGATCCAGCGACGCGAGCCGGACGGTGTGTGGCGTATCGCCGAGCACGCGATCAAGGGTTACACCCCGCCGGCCTAGGAGCACAGCCCACAGAGGTTGGTTACGATCACCGATCCCCCGGGCGGCGTGCTATCTACCGCGTGGCGCTGCCGGTGGATGCCATGGAGGGAGCCAGCTGGGGGTCGGTGATGCCATGTGGGCAGGTAAGCCGGTCGATATCCCATCCGGCTCGGGTCGCTCCGGCGCGGTAGGCACTCTCGTAGAAGTCGAGGACGGTGCCCCGTCGGTCGGGGCTGTCCTGAATGGCGCCCAGGGGTAGTACCGCGAGGTGGCTGCTGCCGCGTGGCGTCCAGCGAGCGGCGTCTGGTCGTAGCCGCCCGTCGGTGATTCCGGCAGGTTCGGGGGCGGTGTAGGAATAGAAGGCCGGTTCGGGCATGGACGCGTCGCCGAACCAGAATCCGAAACTGATGACCTCACGTGAGTACGCTTCGCGCGTCACCGGGTCGATGTCGGTAGGCTGGTCGATCCGGCGGTCACTGAAGCGGGTATGGGACAGGTCGAACGTATGCCAGAAATGGTGCACCGGGCTGACCTTGCCGGAGAAGCCGCCGGCGAACTCCTCCAGGATCAGATTGACCTGACTGAGCAACTGCCAGTAGCGGGTGACCTGCACCGGATCGTACGCGGCGTGTTCGGTGTCGTCCTGGAACGGCCGGGCGGCGTCGGGGAGGTCGAAAGGGTGCGGATGGTCGATGTGCACCCTGATACCGAGCGCGCCGAGCACCTCGAGCGTCTCCTGGTAGAAGGACGCTACCGACCGGCCCGCGAGCGGGAACGAGACCGCCTCGCCGTCCAGCCGCTGGATGACGAGATCGTGTCCGACGAAGTCGAAGTCGATCGTGAAGATCGGGTTGCCGTCGACGAGGCCCATCGGCCGGGTCGTGATGCCGCGGCCGGTGAGGTGGAACGGGACGTTCCACCAGTGGTTCCGACGCGGGCTGGCGCTCAGCCGGATCTTTCCCACGACCTGCACGTACCGGTGCAGGGTCTCCTTCGTGCCCGCCCATGACGACAGCGGCATCGGGGCCAGAAGTTCGATCATGGCGCTCCTTCGACGGCGAACCCTTCGGACCGCACCAGCATGGGCACCCACCGCTCGGCGCGCATCCCCGCGGCCGAGTTCGGCCGGTTTCGGTCTGCCGTGGGCTGTTCGCCTCCGCCCATTCGCCTTATGCGCCGAGATGGCGGGCGAACGGTGCCCCGTCATCCTGCTGCCCAGAGACGTCGGGTGAAACGGGTAGCGTCCCGGAAACCGTGGTGCCGTTGCCCGGGGCCGAGCGGATGCTCAACGCGCCCCCCGCGGCGCCCACCCGGTCCGCCATCCCGAGCAGGCCCGTTCCACCGCCTTGCGGGGCAGTCGGATCGAAGCCGGGGCCGTCATCACTGACCGTGAAGCTGAGGACCCCGTCGGCCAGCCCGATCTCGACGGACACGGCGGCACCGGGCGCGTGCTTGGTGGCGTTCTGCATCGCCTCCAGGCAGGCGAAGTACGCGGCAGCCTCGGTCTGACGGGGTAGCCGGTGGCCGTTGAGGGATTCCGTTCCCGTCACCCGGACCGTCCCGGGCGCGGTTCTGGCCCGGGCCCGGATCGCGGCCACCAGGCCTCGGGCCGCGAGCACCGGCGGGTAGATGCCGCGGGCGAGTTCCCGTAGATCGTCGATGCAGCGGTCCAGATCGTCCCGGCAGCGGCGCAGCGCGGCGGCGGCGTCCTCCTCCGCCGCCTCCGGCTCCGGCTCCGCGGCCTCCGTCGTCGCCGCCCCGGTCGCCGCCCTGGTCGCCGTTGTCACCAGGCCCTCCGCGGTGCGCAGGCTCAGCACGGCGGCGAGCAGATGCTGCTGCGCACCGTCGTGGATGTCGCGTTCCAACCGTCGTCGTTCCTCGACCTGGGCGGTCGCGATCCGTTCGCGGCTGGCGCGCAGCGCGGTGGACTGCCGGGTGATCTGATCGAGACGCCCGCTCAGCTCGGCGGCGAGGGCGACCCCTCGCAGGGCCGGCCCGGCCTGCGCCGCCAGGTCGGCGAGAAGGCGGCGGTCGGCTCCGCTGAGCGGCCGGTCAGGCCACGGCTGGACCGCGACGTCGCCGACCACTTCGCCCAGTGAGGTCACCGGGACGACGACCAGGTCCGGGGGAGTCCGCGCCGGCGGCGCAGGTGACCAGGCCGTCCGCGCGCCGTCCGCCGCCGCCGGCGGACTCTCGGCGGCTACGCGGGGCACGGGCACCTCGGCGGCCGGCCCGGCGGCGAACTCGTCCGGTGCCGGGGATGACAGCCGGGCCGAGGGGATGAAGGCGCGCACCCGTGCGGCCGGGACGCCCAGCCCCAGGGCGAGGGCGTCCGCGGCACGGGGAAGCGTCTCGTCCACGGCGGGCGCCGCGGCGAGCTGGCGGGGGAGCGCGGCGAGCGCCTCGTACGGGGTCGCCCGTAGGCCCAGGACCAGCCTTCGGGCGGCCCGTCCGACCCGTTCCCGCACCGGACCGAACAGCACCGCGACGATCGCGGTGGCCAGCACGGACGGGATGGTCGTGGCAGCGTCGGAACGGACCCCGGCCAGGGCGGCCAGACCGACGACGACGCCGATGTAGACGCCCGTGACCAGCACGGTGAGGGCACCGTAGACGATGGCGGCGACGAGGACCCGGTCGAGGTCCCACAGCCGGTAGCGCAGGGCGCCGACGGTGAAGGCCAGCGGGAAGCCGATGGCGATCGAGGCGACCAGACCGACCACGCCGACCTGGGCGAGTCCCGGGATCACCTGCAGGCAGAGGCAGAGGACCGCGCTCGACGCGGCAAGGGCCAGCGGCTTGAACCGCTGCCTGGTCTCCCGGTCGGTCCGGCTGTAGCGGACGAGCATCCCGATGGCGGCGCCCGCCAGCAGCAGGACCCCCAGCGTGTCGAGGACGCCGAGGACCGCGGTGGTCGGCCCGGCGGCCGATGCCGGCAGAGCTCCCCGCCACCGGACGTCATAGCCGAAGGTCTCGTCCAGAAGAGGTCCGGGCCGCAGCGCGCGGAGTGCGACGCCGGCTCCGACGGCGGCGAGCGCGGCGACCGCGACAGGCGTCCAGCGTCGGGACGGCAACCGCCCGTCGGGGAACAGCAGCAGCACCAGTGCCAGCGGCACCGGGAAGAACAACGGGTCGAGGGCGAGTCCCGCCCAGGCCGCCGCCTCGGCACCCGGCAGCGAGCCGGGTGCGATCCGCGCCCGGTAGGCGTACTCGCGCAGCGCGAACTCCGCCGTCAGACCGGCTCCGGCGACGTAGAGCAGGGGACCCAGCCGGTTCTCCCGCCGTACTCCCAGCAGCAGCGCGCCCACCCCGGCCAGGGCGACCCCGAGCAGCAGCGAGACGAGCAGGAACGGCGTGTCCACCCCGGCGCTGTTCCCCCGCGCCAGAACCGAGGCGAGCGCGGCGAGGGCGACCGCGGCGACGGACGACCCGGCGACGGCTGCCAGCCGCGGACGCGTGACCATGGTGCGATTGTGTCCCGCCGCCGCCATCGCCGCGGTGACGCAGGCATCCCCATCCCTGGGACCCGCACATCACGTTCCGCGTGGACCGCGGGCCAGGTGTCCCGTCGCCCCTGGCTAAGGTGATCGGGTGATCGTGCGGCTGGTGCTCGCCGAGGACAACCTGCTGGCCCGGGAGGGACTGCGCAGCCTGCTCGGAGCCGAGCCGGACCTGAGCGTGGTCGCGGTCTGTGGTGACTACGACGAGCTCGTCGCCGCCGTCGACGAGCTGAACCCCGACGTCGTCCTCACCGACATCCGGATGCCGCCGACCGGAACCGACGAAGGGGTCCGCGCCGCGGCCCGATTCCGCCGGACCCATCCGTCGACCGGGGTCGTGGTCCTCAGCCAGTACGACGACCCCGAGTTCGCCCTCGCCCTGCTGGAGGAGGGCTCGCGGGGACGGGCGTACCTGCTCAAGGAGCGGATGTCCGATCCCGCCGAGCTCGTCGCGGCCATCACCGCGGTCGCGGCCGGCGGCTCCGCGGTCGACCCGAAGATCATTGACGCGCTGGTTCGCGGCCGGCGGCCGTCCTCGGCGCTGGCCCAGCTCACCCCGCGCGAGCGGGACGTGCTCGCCGCGATGGCGACCGGAAAGGACAACACCGCCATCGCCGCCGCGCTGTTCCTGACCCCGCGGGCGGTGGCGAAGCACATCAACGGGATCTTCGCCAAGCTCCAGCTGAACGAGGAGGCCGAGGTGCACCGACGGGTCAAGGCCGTCCTGCTGTACCTCGCGGCGAACCAGGACTAAACGAACCGGAACTAGCGGACCGGAACTAGCGCACCGGAAGTGTGGAGATCTTGTTGTCGATGCCACGAAGCTGTTCACGCGGTGTCGGCGCCGCATTCCCGCGCGATACCGGCGGGGCGTCGGCGATGCTGTGCGCGTGAAGTACGTGTCCAGAGTGCCGCGACCGCCGCTGGACGGGCTGATCGACGACCTCTACTACCTGGAGGGTGCGCCGCCGTACGCCCGGCTGACGCTGCCGCCGATGCCGTCGGCGTTGCTCATCGTCAACCTCGGAGCGCCGTTCCGCATCCGCGCCGGCACCGACATCGAGACGGCCGAGTACGCCGACGGCTGCGTGGTCACCGTGCCCACCCGCGCGTTGGAGTTCGGCTACCCACTCCGGACGGTCCGTCGGCGTGCACGTCAAGCCGTGGGGGCTGGCGCCGTTCCTGCCGATGCCCGCGGCCGAGCTGTGTGACCGGCCGGTGACGGTAGAGCAGGTTTGGGGCCGGCCCGCCATTGCTGAGCTGCGGGATCGGCTGGCCACGGCGGACGGACCGCACGAGATGCTGACGCTGCTCGAGGAGGAGCTGATGCGACGGCTGTGCGAGACCGCCGGCCTGGGGCTGGTCCGCCACACGAGCAGCGTCATCGCGGCGACCAGCGGGGCGGTGGCGATCGGCGACCTGAGGGTGGCAGCCGGTGTCAGCAGCACTCATCTGGCATAGCGGTTCAAGGAGCTCATCGGCGTCACGCCGAAGCGGCTGGCCCGCACCCACCGCTTCGCCGCCACCGTGTTCGCGATCGACCCCGCCGGACCGGTCGACTGGGGCGACCTCGCCGGTGGCGCAGGCTACTTCGACCAGGCCCACTTCGGCCACGAGTTCCGGGCGTTCACCGGGCTCACGCCGACCCGGTACGTCGAAGTCCGGCGGCGGTTCCTGCGCGAGCATCCCGGCCACGTGATGGACGGCTGGCCGCTGCCGGCCGATTGATTTCTTACAAGAGCGACAGCTCACGACACGCTAATTTTGGCGGCACCCCAAAGCAGAGGAGAGCCCCGTGGGCAAGGTGGTCATGTACAGCTCGGTGTCGGTGGACGGCTTCGTCGCGGACGAGAATGACCAGCCCGGACCGCTGTTCGACTGGTTGTCCAGCGGTGACGTCCCGTTGGACGAGAGCGGAGAGTTGAAGGTGTCGCAGACCTCCTACGATTACACCCGGGCGTACTGGGACCAGATCGGGGTGACGCTCGTCGGCCGCCACGTCTTCGACCTGACGGACGGCTGGGGCGGGAAGCCTCCGAGCGGGATCGACCACGTGGTCGTCGTGACGCACCGGCCGGAGCCCGAGGGCTGGGACCCCGAGGCGCCGTTTCACTTCGTCGACGGCGTCGAGGCAGCCGTGGCCAAGGCGCAGGAGCTTGCGGGTGACCGCGTGGTCGAGGTCGCCGCTGGCGAGGTCGGTGGCCAGGTGCTTGCCGCAGGTCTGGTCGACGAGGTGCGCATGGACGTCGTACCCGTGGTGTTCGGGTCCGGCAAGCGCTACTTCGGGTCGGTCGACGCGCAGCACCTGTTGGAGGAACCTGACGTGGTGATTCAGGGCAACCGGGTGCTTCACCTGCGCTATCGGGTGCGCCGTTGACCGATCTGAGCGGGTACGCGAAGAAGTCCACTGCCGGCACGAAACGAGGTTGAACGCCAAGTCAAGCGGAGCAGGTGGCGGCGACGGGGCCGCGGACACCGGGGTGCCACCTTCCCCTTCTGCGGGATGGCCGTGTCACCACACATCGAGGCCCGCACGTCATCGGCAGGCGGCCCGGCTCCGAGGAGCCTCAATGGTGTTCCCGACCTCGAGTCCGAGAGGAAACACCATGGCAACCATCCACGCCGGGGCCGTCCCGGAGTACGCCGTCGCCGATCGCGCCTGGCCGCCGCTGGCCCGCGCGGCGGCCGTCGGCGTCGGCGGATTCTTCGGCGCCTCCATCATCGCCGGCGCCCTCGACCCCGGCTACGACCCGGTGCGGGAGGCCATCAGCGCACTGGCCGCGACGGACGCGGAACACGCCGGAGTCATGATCGGCGGATTTCTGCTCGCCGCCGTAGCACAGGCCTGCACCGCGATCGCGTTGTGGCAGCGGTTCGCCGGTGTCAGGCCCGGCCGGATCGCGGCCGTGCTGGTCATGCTGGCCGCGCCGGCCCTGGTCGTCTGCGGGCTGGCCCGGCAGGACTGCTCGGAGCGGCTGACCTCCTGCATCGACCACGGTGCCGCACCGCTGGCGTCGACCCACTTCTGGGTGCACCAGTATGTCTCCCTCGCGCTGTTCCTCGCGCTGACCGTCGCGCAGTTCCTGCTCGCCCGGGCACTGCGCCGCAGTGAGGGCCGGGAGCATCTCGCGACCCCGACCCGCGTGGTCGCCTTGTCGTGTCTGGCCATCATCGCCGTCGTCTTCATGGCCGAAATCGGTAACTCGTACCACGGCTTGTTTCAGCGACTGTTCATCTTCATGATCTTCGTTTGGCCGATACTGGTGGTCGGTCTGCCGCCGCGCAGGCGGGCGTGAAGGCCGGAAATGCCGGTTCCCAGCAAAAGAAAAACCGAAAGGACGTGATCTTCGTGGCCGGGTTGGTGTCGAAACTGATGGACCTGTGGTCCGGTCCGCCCGTCGAGGGCACCGCGGAAAAGGCGTTCGGTGAGCTATACACCGACCCTGTGATCGTCAACGGTACGGCCCTGCCGGTCGGGCAGCTGGCCGAGCGGGCCGGGGCCCTGCACGCGGCTTTCTCCGAGATCGGCCACGAGATCCTGGACCACGTCCAGGCTCCCGGCCGGGAGGTGGTGGCCTTCCGGCTGCGTGGCCGGCACACCGGGACGTGGGTTACCCCGCTGGGCGAGGTCGCACCGACGGGACGGGTCTTCGAGGCTCGGGTCATCGACATCCTGCACATCACCGACGGCCGGGTGGCCGAGGTCTGGTCGGTGCCCGAGGAGCTGGGCCTGCTGACCCAGCTCGGCGCCGTCAGCCTCGTCGGCCCATAGCCGGCGCCCGATCAGACCTGATGCGCCTCGATCCGAAAGGGCCGCCGAGGCCGGGAACGTCACCGCGGGCCGCCTCGTCCGACACGCCTGCGCGCAGGAACCGCCCACGCTGAGAAAGGGGATGAAATGGTGGATTTCAAAGGCATCTCTCATGTGTCGCTGTCGGTTCGTGACCGGGCGGCGAGCGCCACCTTCTACCGAGAGGTTTTCGGGTTCCGGCCGCTCGACGAGGTGAGCGGCGAAGGGTGGCAGGCGACCGTCTGCGCCCACCCGAGCGGCGCGATCGTGGAGTTCCAGCAACACGAAGCCAATGCCGGGGAGTCCTTCGCGCCGCACCGGACCGGCCTGGACCACCTGGCATTCCGGGTGGAGACACGGGCCGAGCTGGACGGCTGGCTCGCACACCTGCGCGATCTCGACGTGCGGCACTCGCCGATCAGCCATCAGGAGTACGGGTCGGTGCTGTGCCTGCGCGACCCCGACGGCATCCAGCTGGAGATCTTCTACCGCGAGGGCCATCCCTGACGGGACGGATCAGGAGCAGGGCGGGGTGTAGGCGGCGTCCGGGACGACCGCCTTCCACTCGGCCTCGGTGAGCCGGTTCGCCTGCTCGGCGCAGGCAGCCGCGACCAGCCGTCCCGGGTCGAAGTCCCACAACAGGGCGTTGTTGTCGTAGCTGCTGGTGGCGAGCAGTTTCCCGTCCGGGCTGAACACCGTGTCATAGAGATAGCTGGGCTCGCCGGGGAGAGCCGCGAGCGGTTTGAGGGCGCCGCGGGCATCGGCGTCCCACAACTGCGCGGTGTCGCTGGAAGCTGTCACCAGCAGCCGCCCGTCCGGGCTGAACACCGCACCCAGTATTCCGAGGTCGAAGTCCTGGGGACTGTTCTCCCCGCCGTCCTTCACCATGGTGGCCAGCGGTGCGATGTTCTGACCCCGGGCGGTGGCATCCCACAGGAACGCAGAACCGCCCGAGCGGCTGAGGGTGGCGAACATCGCGCTGTCCGGGCTGTAGACCAGATCGTGGAAATCGGTGGCGGCCGCGGAGTAGGTGGCCACCGGCGGGGCGTTCCGGTTCAGGGAGCCGATATCCCAGAGGCGGACGGTGTCGCCACCGTAGGCGGCGAAGAGCTTGCCGTCCTGGCTGAACCGCACGCCAGCGACGTCGGCCAGCGTGACCAGCGGTGCGACGTTCTCGCTACGGGCAGCAGATTTCCACACCAGCGCGCTCCCGCTGAATGCGCTCACGGCCACCACCAGTTCGCCGTCCGGGCTGAAGACGACGTCGGTGGCCAGCTGGGTGTGGCCGGTCAGGGTCGCCAGCGGCTGGGCGTTCTGATCCCTGGTGGCGGTGGACCAGAGCTGGATCGTGGCGAGGTTCGCGACGGCAACCAGTTCCCCGTTCGGGCTGAACTCCACATCCAGCACCTCCCCGGGACGGCCCAGGGTGGCGACGGGCTGGACGGTGCCATGGGCGTCGGTGGCCCACAGCTGAGCCGCGTCGTTTCCGGTGATGGTGGCGAGCAGCTTCCCGTCCGGGCTCAGCTTCATGCCTTTGATGAAATCCGTGCCGGTGGGGAGGACGGCGCGCGGCTGCACGTTCTCGTCACGGGCGGAGGTGTCCCACAGCCGGACACTGCCGTTGCTGTTGGTGGCGAGCAGTCTGCCGTCGGGGCTGAAACGCGCGTCGAGTACTTCGTCCATGATGTCGTCCCTCGGCTGGCCGAGAGTGGCGAGGGGTCGGGCGAGCTCGCCCTGCGCGGTCGTGTCCCACAGCGACGTGGATCCGTCATAGCTGAAGGTCGCGAGCAGGCTCTGGTCCGGACTGAACGCCATGCCGGTGACAGGCTCCCGGTGAGCGTGGCCAGCGGCCCGGTGGGAACGAGCAGCGCGAGCACGCTCCTGGCGGCCTGGGGCGTGGGGGAGCTGCGGTAGGCGGCCACCGCGAGCCGGCGGGCGAGCTCCGGCTGATCGCCGGCGATCCGGCCGGCTTCGGCCGCCAGCTTCCGGGACGCCGCCTGCGCTTCGGGGCCGGTGCCGGAGCCGGCGTGGGAAGCGGACTTCCCGCCCAGCTGCCACACCACCAGCGGCACCACCAGCGCCACCGCGACGAGCAGCGCCGCCGCCGCCGCGGGCCGGATGCGCCGCCCCCGCGGCGGTTCCGGTCGTGCCCGCTCCTGCCCGGCCAGAACGGTCGCCTCGCCGTGGACGTCGGAGGACGCCGAGAGGGACTCCCCCCGCGACGCCTGCGTCGTCTGCGCCTCCGTCGGTGGCGGCGGGAGGGTGGCCTCGCGGACGTCGTCGGCCAGATGCAGAGGCAGCTCGGTGCCGAGGGCCCAGCCCGCTGGCCGTGGCCGCGGACCCCTCGAACAGTTTCGCGATGCCGAAATCGCCGACCTTGAGGGTGCCGTCCGCGGCGAACAGAATGTTGTCCGCCTTGATGTCGCGGTGCAGCACGCCGCGGCCGTGCGCATGCCCCAACGCCGCGGCGACCGCCAGCCCCACCGCGCACGCCTGCTCCGGACCCATCCCCTGGCGCCGGGCCGACAGGGTGCCCCCCGCCAGCAGTTCCATCACGACCAGGCACAGACCTTCGGCCTCGACGTAGTCGAACGCCCGCACCACGTGGGGATGGTCCAGCCCCGCCAGCACCCGGGCTTCGGCCGCGAAGTCGAGTGTCGTGCCCTCGGCACGTTCGCCTTCCATCACCTTGACGGCCACCGGGCGGCCGGTCCGCTGGTCCGTCCCGGCCAGTACCAGGCCGAATGTGCCCGACCCCAGCCGCTCGCCCACTGCGTAGCCGGGCAGCGCCCGTGCGTAGCCGGGCAGCGCCCGCTCGACCCGTTCCCGTCCGACGATCACCAGCTGCCGGGACGGATCCGCCCCACCCCCACCATTCCCGCCATAGTGACACCACCCTAGTGCCAGGCGTGACCATGACCGCCCGCCGACGGCGGAAAGGTCATGCCGCGGCTCCGACTGCTACCCGATGCGTTCGACGAGGGCCTTGCCGTCCCAGGGTTGGGCCATGTGCGATCGACTCTTGTCAGCCAGCGCACGTTCTGATGCGCTATGTACTCGCCCCGCAAGCAGCCGCCGGCGCGTCAGCGGTGCACGGTCCTGTCCGGCCCCAAGCCGAGGTGATGTCGCGTATGCCCCCCGACCGCCTTCCCCTGATCGATGATCCCGACCGACGTGGTCCTCGGCCGCCCGCGTCGACGCCGTCCACTGTGGAGCCTTTCCGGTCCACGGCCGCGGATATCCGTGGAGCAGACCCTCCGGTTCCGCCGGTCTTCGCCGCGCACGGGTTCGATTTGGCCGCACTCCCGTTGCGTGACGCCTGTTGGCGGATGCTCGACTCCCAGATCCGCTCCCGTGTGGAGGAACGCGCCGGCCGAATCCAGGCATGGTGGGCGACCACCCAGGCGGACGGGCGGGTCAAGGCGGTCGCTTTCGGAAGCCTCGGCCTCTGCGTCGCCGAACCCACGACCCGTCCGAACGGCACGCGCAGCTACTCCGTCAGCACCTACGTCATCGATCCGGCGACGGTCCGCAGGAAGAACATCGATCATCGTCCCGGCGCCCGCGCTTCCGGCACCCCACCGCCGGCGGCATCGTCGACGTCGATGTCGCCGGCCGACGAGCATCTGCCGTACGGGGCTCCGCCGAGCACGAGCCTGAGCGGCCGCGAGCGCGAGGTGCTGGGCAACCTACCGCCCCTCGTCCAGCAGCTCCTACAGGAGCCCTTCGTCCGCGGCGAGCAGATCCTGCGCGCCGACTGGCACTACGAGGGCAACGCCACGGCCATGGACGCTGTCACGTTCATCCTCGCCGGCCCACGGACCGTGACGGTCGCGGCGGGCCGCATGCACATCCCGCCGGGGCACAGCCTCGCGACGGCTCACTGGTCCCTCGCCTGCTACCGCGCCGACGTGGTCCGCAGGATCGGGCGTTGACCCGGCTGGCCCGCACGCTGCGGGCGCTGCACGGCCAGAACGCCTACGAGACGCTGAATGTCTCCGCGTCGGCGTCGGACACGGAGATCAAGGAGGCCTACCGGGCCCTCGCGCGGGCCCGTCACCCGGACCGGACCGGCGGGACCGACGTGGCGGAGATGGCTCTGATCAACGTGGCGTACGAGGTGTTACGTGATCTGCGGACGGACTACGACCGCCATCTCGCCGCGTCGCGGACCGGGCGGCACGGAACATCCGAACGAGGGCAGACCGCGGCCGAGGACAGGCGGGCCGACACCGGCGACGCGGACCGAACGCGCGGCGGCCACCCCGCCGGCGGGCTCTGGGACGCCCCGTCCGCCCCGGCCGAAGACCTTGAGGAGACCGCCGCGCAGGCGCGCGCCGGCGCGGACAACGGCGCCGGACCGGAGCAGGAACCGAGCCTGTGGGATGAACGGCGAGGGCATGAGCGACAGGACCCATGGCAGCCGTGGCGAACAACCGCTGGGACGGGCCCTGGCGGCTGGACGCCTGGGTTTCGTCCCCACAGCGGCTATGGCCCTGGCTATCCGGTCCATGGCTATCCGCAAGCGGGCTACGGGGCTCCCCACCGCGCGTGGGGTTATGGATGGCCAGGCCCCACGGTGATCCCACCGGTGCACTCGTTTCTCTGGCTGGCGATCATCGTCACGATGATCTTCCCGCCGTGTGGCATCGTTGCGATCAACAGGTCGGCGGCGGTCGAGCCACGACGTATTCAGGGGGATCTCGCTGGCGCCCGGCGGGCCGCCCGTTCCTCCCTGACCTGGAGTCTTGTCGGCTTTCTCCCACTGATCCTGCTCATCTTCCTCGGTGTGCTCCTGTAAGGGTGCTTCCCGGGGCGGGGCGGGGCGGGGCGGGCCGGCTCGTCCTCGTCGCGTGTGTGGGCACCATGACGCAGGACGATCAGATCGTCGCGGTCTGCTCCCGAGGTCGTTTTCGGCAGGTGATGTCGATGCGCTGCAGCCTTCGCGCATGTCGGGTGTCTGCTTCGGCGCCGATCCTCAGCGTCAGACCTGTCGCCCGTGACGGCAACGCCTGGTTGCTGTACCGGCACGCTTTGCGACGACCCGGTCGTAGCGCGACCCTGTATGGGTGAGTGACGCAGACCGGTGCTCACCAGTGGACACCGGCGAGCGCAAGGGGGAGGAGCGCTCCATGTCGGCACAGGTGCTCACGCTGGAAGGCCAGCGGCAGACACTCTCGGACGAGACGGTCGAGGAGATCCGCGCGATCTTCCGCGGGCAGGTTCTGACCTCGGACGACGTCGGGTACGACGACGTGCGGGTCATCCAGAACGCCATGCTCGACCGCAGGCCAGGTCTGATCATCCGGTGTACCGGGGCTGCCGACGTCGTCGACGCCGTCCGCCTCGCCGCAACGCGAAACCTGCTCGTCGCCGTCCGCGGCGGCGGCCACAGCATCGCCGGGACCTCCACGGCCGACGACAGCTTGATGATCGACCTGTCGGCGATGCGGGGCGTCTGGGTCGACCCGGAACAGCGGCGTGTGCGGGTGGCCGGTGGTGCGACCTGGGGCGACGTCGACCGTGAGACGCAGCTGCATGGGCTCGCGGTACCCGGGGGAGTGGTGTCGACCACGGGTGTGGCTGGTCTGACGCTCGGTGGCGGAATCGGCTGGTTGCACCGCAAGTACGGGCTGGCCTGCGATGCGCTGCGTGCGGCCGAGGTCGTGACGGCCAGCGGCGACGTCGTGCGGTGTAGCGCCTCCGAGCGCGAGGACCTGTTCTGGGCGCTGCGTGGCGGGGGCGGCAACTTCGGCGTGGTGGTGTCCTTCGAGTTCGAGGCCTATCCGCTCGGTCCGGTCGTCTGGAACGGCATGGTCGTCTACCCGATCGACGCCGCTGCCGAGGTGCTCCCCCGCTGGGGGGAGTGGACGTCCACGGTCCCCGACGAGGTCACCAGCCGTGCCATGATGTGGTCGCTGCCGGCGTCGCCGGCACTCCCGCCCGCTGTACACAACCGCGACGTGTTCATCACGGCCGCCTTGTACGCGGGCGACCCGGACGAGGGTCAGCGGGCGTGTCGGGCGCTTGCCGAGTTCGGCACGCCGCTCGCCGACATGAGCCAGGCGCTGTCGTACCGGACAGCGCAGTCCTCCCTCGACCCGTTCTTCCCGAAGGGCGGGCTGCAGAGCTACTGGAAGTCCGTCTACCTGGACCGACTCGACGAGGATGCGACCGCGTTCGTGGTCCGCGTCGGCCAGGACCGCCCGCACCCGACGACCTTGGTGCACGTGCCTCTTCTGGGAGGCGCCATGTCGCGGGTCGGGGCGACGGAGACCGCGTTCGGCGATCGCAGCGCCCGGCACATGCTGAGCCTCGACGGAAACTGGCTGGACCCGGCCGACGACGCCGCGAACATCCGTTGGGTGCGCGATGCCTACGACGAGGCTGTCACGCTGCGGGCCGCGTCGGGCACCTACCTCAACTTCGGCGGCGACGCCGATCTCGACGACGCCGCCCGGGCACGAGCCTGGGGACGCAACGTCGATCGCCTTCGACAGGTCAAGCGCAGCTACGACCCGGAAAACCGCTTCCGGCTCAACCCCAACATCCCCCCCGCTGAGAGCTGAGCCGACGCTTCGTGGCTGCCAGCGGCTACCAGCACCGAGCCTGCCTCACGGCGACCCGGTACGTCCCATCAGAGGCCCGGAACCTGGATGGCGGCGGTCAGTCGGTGCGGTTGCCCGTGTGGCCCGGCGAGCCGTTCAGGTCTCGGCCGAGCTGTATCCCCCACGCCTCGGCCCGCTCGCGTTCCCCGTCGGCCAGGGGCCCTTCGGTGGCGGTGACGAAGAAACCTGGTCCACGGTCGACGTGGCGGAACCCTCGTTTCTTCAGCGCTTTCGCCGAGGCCTTGGCCGCTGTTCCAGGGACGAACCTGGTCTTGATAGAGGTGTCGAAGGTGACGACGTGAAGATCCTTGGACGGTGTCACCCTCTCGATCCACTCGCGGACTCCGGGGAAGTCGACGCCCTGTGCCCCTTTTTCTCCGGCCTCCCTACGGCTCTGCGGCCGGGGAAGTGAGAAGGCGTGGGTCGGGGCGCCGACCAGCAGGAGCCGGACGTCGCCGGGCAGGGCCACGGGAGCCTCGGCGGGGTGGACGACGCTGACCGGCTCCAGCGGGACGGTTCGGGTCAGACCGGCTGCGACGGCATGAGCCACCGCGGTCGTGTTGCCGAAACACGACTCCGCCACGATCAACACTGTCACGTGCCCCGCCTTTCGTACTTGCTCCCGGTACGGTCCGGGGCCTCGGCGCTCATGCGGCGCGAAGGTCTCTGCGGCGGAAGAGGAAGCCGCCGAGCACGGCCCCCGCGAGCCCGAGGCCGCTGACGACCGCGGCGCTCGACCAGTCCGGGGGACCCGCCGGTGCGGGGGACACGTGGAAGAAGACAGACGTGTCCAGCAGCCAGTGATTGAGACGCACGGCGCCGCCTGAGAACTCGACGAGAAAAGCCCAGGTCAGGTAGGCGTAAACAACGGGCCGGGTAGCGTGGGGCCACCCACCGAAGGCCAGGGTACCCAAGCCGAGCAGGAGCAGGCCGGGCGGGACGATGTTCACCCCGGCCGTCACCAGGTCCCCGGCGCCTATCCCGTCGCTCTGGCCGGCGGTACCGACCCAGGCGCCGACGCCGGCGGCCACGCCGGCGCAGCCGAGCAGGAGGCAGGACACCGCCAGTCGTCCGGCGAGCCACCGGGCCCGGCTGACCGGACGGACCAGCAGGGCGTCGAGCTGCCCGGCCTCCTCCTCGGCGCGCAGGGCGTTGACCTGGCCGGCGGCGATCAGCGCGATCAGAAACGAGACGACCAGGAAGATGAGGCCGAGGTAGACCGCGCTCGGTGCCCCGTGCCCGCCGAGTCGGCTGATCGCCTCCTCGATGTCCCGTGATCCGTCGACGTCCTGGGTCGAGGAGTCGGCGACCACGCCGAACAGGGCGGCGAACGCCGCGATCGCGACCAGCCATCCGGCCGCGCCCAGCCGCGTCTGGCGGACCGCGAGCCTGACCGGGCCGCCGAGCAGCGCCACCCGCGGCGGTCCGGCGTGCCGCTCCGGGAGGATCGCCGTCCCGGCGTCTCTGCGCCCCGCCAGCCATACCGCCGCGGCGGTGGCCCCGACGGTCAGGGCGAGCACGGGGACCAGGGCGACCGGGTTCGGGTCGGTCAGTGGGCGGATCCGGTCCACCCATCCCAGCGGGCTCAGCCAGCCGAGCCAGTGCAGGCCGCGGTCGGTGTTGGCGGCCATCCGCAGGGCGTACCCGACTCCGAAAACGGCGGCGGCGATCGTCGCCGCCTGTCGTCGGGTCGCGGCGAGCTGGCTGGCGAGTGCGCCGACGGCGAGGAACATCGCCGCGCCGGCGACGACGGTGGCGGCGAGGGCGAGGCACTGCCCGAGGCTGAAGTCCGCAGTCGTCGAACGGCCGGAGACCACCATGCCGAGCGTGGTGAGCGCGAGAAGGATCGCGAGTCCCACGCCGAGGCCGGCCACCGCCTGACCGGCCGCGCGGCGCGGGGTTGTCTGCCCGGTCAGCAGCAGTTCCCAGCGTCCGGACTCCTCCTCGCCGCGCAGCAGGCGGGTCGCCAGCAGGACTCCCCACACCGAGCCGAGCAGGCCCAGGATGCCGACGAAGCGCCAGGTCGCCCAGCCGGCGACGGTGTCGAGCGCGTCCGGCTGGCCCAGGACCGCGGTCAGGCCGCCCTCCGTGCCGTAGGTGGCGGCCATCTGGTCGCGGGCCGCCTGGGTGTCGTACTGCGCTGTGAACGCGACGGTCTGCACGACGACGAACAGTCCGAACACGCACCCCCACAGCGCGCCTGACCGGGCGGCGGCACGGGCCACCCGACCGCCCACGACCAGGCGTGCGTCACCGCCCGCTGGGCTCAGGGCGCCACGCGGCACGGAGAGGGGCAGCACCGTCATGCCAGTGCCTGCTGCCGTGTCAGCTGTTCCGGCGACCCCTCGTCGCGTTCGGCTTCGTCCGGGCCGTAGTGGGCGAGGAACAGTTCCTCCAGGGAGGGCTCCCGGCTGAGGAACTCCTGGACATTGGTGCCGGAAAGGGCGTCGAGGAGGGGCTGGATCGGCCCCCGTACCCCCAGCCGGGCTCGGTGGCCGTCCACCACGACCCGGGTCACGCCCGGTACGCGGGCAAGGTCGGGCGGCGGCCGGTCGAAGGTGAGCTCGACGGCCAACTCCGCGAGGTGGCGCATCTGGTCGAGCGTTCCCATCTCGACGAGCCGCCCTTCGCGCAGGATTCCGACCCGGTCGCACAGGGCCTCGACCTCGCTGAGGATGTGCGACGAGAGGAACACGCTCTGGCCCGCGTCGCGGGCCTCCGCGACGCTGAGCCGGAACGCCTGCTCCATCAACGGGTCCAGCCCGCTGGTCGGCTCGTCCAGCACGAGCAGGTCGGGGCGGCTCATCAGGGCGGCGATCAGCAGCACCTTCTGCCGGTTGCCCTTGGAGTAGGCCCGCACCTTCTTCGACGGGTCGAGGCTGAACCGTTCGACGAGCTCGTCGCGGTAGGCGGCGTCCACCCGGCCCTGGACTCGGCCCAGCAGGTACAGCGTTTCGGCTCCGGTCAGTTCCGGCCACAGGTTCGCCTCGCCCGGAACGTAGGCGAGATGACGGTGGGCCTGTGTCTTCCGTCGCTGGCAGTCGTGCCCGAAGATCTCCGCATGTCCGGATGTCGGGTGCGCGAATCCGAGAAGCAGCCGGATCGTCGTGGTCTTCCCCGCGCCGTTGGGCCCCAGATAGCCGACGACCTCGCCGGGAGCAACCTCGAGATCGAGATCGCGCAGTGCGTGGAATTTGCCGTAGCGTTTACCGAGCCCGACCGCGCGGATTGCGGGGGTCGCCATGGGGGCTCCTGTCACCTCAGTCGTCCTGGGCCGGGGGTAGCGGCTTATTCGTCGGGAATCGTCCAGTGCGCCAGTGCCTGACGCACCGCCGTGATCCGTTCGTCGCTCCAGACGACAGTCGGGTCGGGCTCCAGGAAGGTCATCGCGACACCGGCGAGCCCCATCGCTGGAAGCGACCATTCCTCCGTGCCCGAAGCCCCGAACGGGCGTGCGTTCAGCCGCCGCTCGGCGACGTCCGGAGTGGCGAGGGATACGAGGTACAACCCCCGAAGGGTCGCGTCGAACAGGTTCACCATCGTGTCGAACGTGGCCTCCAGCTCAGGGCGCAGCCGGTAGCCGAACACCTGGGTGAGCTGCACCCAGGATCGCGCGACGCGAGCGACATGGTCGCGCTGGGATCGGGCGAGAGCCTCGCGGACCTCCTCACGGAGCCCTCCGTCGGGCAGGCTCAGGAATGTGGCGTGCAAGGCGATATAGGTCCGCCACCCCGCCGACGTCCGGAGCACCTCGAAGTCGAGCAGAGCCAGTTCGCGGAACAGCTCGGTAATCAGATCCTGCCGGCCCTGCGGCGTGCTGAACCCGTCCTCGTGTGCGCGCACGACACGTCGGAAAAGCTCTATCTCGTCCCGTTCGATACCCGGGACGGCACCCGCCGCCAGTTCCTTCACCAGGTCGGAGACGAAAAGGTCCTTGGACGGCCAGCGACGGTAGACAGCACTGCGTGACACGTCGGCGAGACGAATGATCTCCTCGAGGTTGAGGTGGTCCAGGCTCACCGTCAGTCCTGTCCGGTTCACCACGTCCGCCGCCGTGCGCAGCATCCGCCGGACGGTCTCATCCTCCGACCGTCGTGCGCGCCGGCCCAGGCCGCGCGGCTGTCGATCCCCGGCCGGCGGGCCCGCATCGTCGGAACGCACACCCACCCCTCGCGGCACTCAAAACTTGAAACTCGGAGTCCCATGTCCTATCTGGACCTTATCGGACCCTGTCAGCGACGGGCAAGACCTCTGGTGCAGCGGGTCGCGTGCGGCATCCCTTCCGAGCCTCGCCCCACCTCAGCTCATCGACGCCCGACCGCCACGGCCGGCCGGGCCTGGTCCGGCGCATCGCAGACCGGCTCGGCTGGCGTTCCTGTGACAGAGCCACAACTCGGGACGATGCAGTGCTGTCAGGCTATGCAGTGCCGCCAGCAGCCGTCGCCGCCAGCAGTCGTCCGTAGGGGCGGGAAACCCAGGGCTGACTGCGGTCCACGCGGAGCTGGCCCGGATACAACCCCCTGACGGGTTCCGCTCATGTCCGCCGGTGTTCGTGGGCTTGGCCTTACGGATGGCTGTACGCGCAGCACGGGCCTACACGCGTCACGAGCTTGGGAAACCTGTGCGGCTTGCGGCGCCTGCCAGGGCGTGGACGGAGCCCTGCCCGGGTCGACGGCGGTCCTGTGCCCTCTGTCGACGTTGCTACTGGCACGCGAATGGCCACGGTCTGCCGGTCGGACCGGACCGGAGACTCGGCTCCGACTGTCTGCTTTTTCGTGCCACGGTGGCGGGTTTACCGTGCTCCGTCGCCGTTCGTTTCGCGCGTCGGGCACGCTCCACCCATCGCCGCGAACAGCCGCGGACACGCACGATTGAGGCGGAACCTGAGACTATCGGCGCGATCAACGTCTTCCTGGTTAAATATCTATGCTGGCGAGATGGTCGGCGGTGCCCCCGCGCCACTCGACCAGGAAGAGAGTCGCGTCGTCGGTCGTGATTCCGTGCCTTTCCTGCATCAGCGCATGGGACAGATCTCGGACCATCTCCCGGATGCTTTTACCCCGGATATTCTCAACGAAGTTGATCAGGCGTTCCTCGCCGAACTGTTCTCCGCCCTTTTCGTGCTCCTCGATGAGGCCATCGGTGAAGAACAGAACCCGGTCACCGCGCAAGAGCGTCTGCTTACTGATCTGCGGTACGTCACCACCGAATCCGACCGGCAGGGTTCCCGGGCTCTCCAGTGCCTGGATAACCCTATGATCGCGGATCAGTAGCGCTGCCGGATGACCTGCATTGACCCATTGCAGGTGACCAGTTCCGATATCCAAACGCATCATCTGCGCGGTGACGAAGTGGTCGGGTCCGAACTGCCTGTGGATGGCTGCGTCCATGAACATGTACAGCTCGGCAAGCCCGATGTCGGCACGTCTGGCGTGCCGGTAGGCACCGATCGCGACCGTTGCCAGCACTGCGGCGTCCAGACTGTGACCCATCGCGTCGATAACGGCCACGTGCAGGATGTCATCGTTGAGAGCGTAGTCGAAGCTGTCGCCTGCGATGTCGTAGGCGGGTTCGAGGACACCGGCTACCGCGACCTGCGGGGTAATCATGGTCAGCGGAGGCAACAGTGACCATTGGATTTCCGCGGCCACACTCATCGGTTCGCGACGCCGGGCCTGGAAGAACTGGTCGGTGTAGCTGCTTTTGGTGACCAGCATGTCGGCGACAAGGCCGGCGAGCCGCCGCAGCAACCGCCGGTCATCATCATCGACGGTGTCGAGGGTGAGGGCCAGCACGCCCACCTGGTCGCTACCGTCCAGCAGCGGCAGGAACATCCGTGTACCGCCAGCTTGCGGCTGTTCGACGGTCATCGCGCGCAGGAATGCCGTGCCGGCCGGGGAGCCGTCGATCGGCTCAGGCTCCCCGACCGTAAGGCTCCTGCCCGGCAGCGGCGTCAGCATCAGCTGCTCATAGTCCTGCAGAAGGATCGAGATGTCCCGCCCACCGATCCTGCCGATCTCTTCCGCTACCAGGGGGGCGATCAGCTGCGGCGGCATCTCGTGAGCGCGATCCAGCAACACACCCAGCAGTCGCTCGCCGAACCCCTCCGACCGATCTACCATGATCTTGTCGAATTTCTGTTCGTCTGCCACCATGGCCACCCCCTCTCCCCTGTCCGGCCGTTCATATCCGTGCGAGCCTCTAAGGATGGCGTCAACGGGTCACGTCGACACCCCGCTTCACCCTTGATCGACGGAGAGGGAGAGGAGGAAAGCCCTAAAGGTGACGGCGGAGACGAGGACTCGAGCCCTAACCCTTACCTTACGAAGTCGTCCCCGTTCCTCCCTCGGCCTCTACTCTCGTCCGGAAAGGCGGCATAGCGGGGTTCGTTCCCGTAGTTCCACGCAGGACCCAGATTCGGATGTGTGGATCGGCCACAGACGGTCTCGCCGCTGGCAGGCTGCGGGTCGGGCTGCCCGGGGAGCGTAGACCGTGAAACCGAACCGTCAGCCGAACACGTATGTCACCTATGAGAAGGCGGTCCGGATCTACCTTGTGCCGGGTCTTGGGAAGAAGCGGCTGAACAGGCTGACCGGCGCGGATGTCCGGCAGTTCATCCGGCGGACGGAGAGCACCTGCCGGTGCTGCGCGCGGGGTGTGGACAAGGCCCGGCCGGAGGGGGAGCGGCGTTGCTGCGCGGGCGACCGGTTGTACGCGCTGCTGGTCCCGGCGCTGTTCCTCGGGATGCGGCGCGGGGAGCTGCTCGGTCTCCAGCGGTCGGACATCGACACCGAGCGGGAGACGCTGACGGTGCGTCACACGCTGCTGCGGGTCGGCGGGGAGCTGCGGTTGTGCCCGCCGAAGACGGAGGACTCCGAACGCACGCTGCCGGTGACGCCTGAGTGCAGACCGGCCACGCGTTCACGACGAAGATCGGGACTCCGATCGAGCCGGACAACCTGCGCCGCTTCTGGATGCCGCTACGCCGTGCGGTCCGGCGCCGGATCTCGCGCCGGTCGGCGCGTGCCCGCTGCAGCTGGGAGCAGGAGCCCGGAGCTGGTGTTCCAGGAGATCTTCGCGCACCTGGCGGTCTACACCGCGGGCTGCGGGTCCTGATGCACGCCGCGGTGGTGAACCGCGGCGAGCCGCTGGATCCCGACCGGGGCGTCCGTCGCCGCCGCCCTGTGGGTGGTCTGGCGCAGTGCCGCCCCTGTGCCCGGGGCTTTCCCCTCTGATCATCTCACGGCTGAACTCGTTCACCTTACCCGTGAGCTTCAGGAAGAGATCAACCCTGTGCGTCGGCTCCGCCGCGTGGTCCGGTAGGCAAAACGGAAGATGTCCCGTTTCCCGTCGTGGAACCCCCAACGGCCACGGCCTCCTCAACCCATCCGCCGCCCGGCCGAAACTGTGCAGATCATCCGGGCGGTCGGACCCCTGCCAGACCCGCAAGTCAACGGCATCGCGCGTCTGAAAGCCCGACTCAACGCCGACGGTCCAGGTCTGGCATCCCACACGTCCGGAAGGGAGGAAACGGGTGCTGAGAGGGAAGCCCGATTACCAGCCCTGAGCGCAGAAAGAACATAAAAGTGTCGGATATCACAGGCATGTTCATGTGCTGGTAGTCGAGGCAAGAATGTTCGGAAACCCAGTCAGGCCCGCCATGGTGAGGTGCGCACGCCCGGCGTAGGGAGGATCTCGTGAGCCGCTCGAGAACTGCTGCAGCGGGCGGCGCGGCCTGCCCTGCTGGATCAGACAGCCTTCTGACCCGCGGCGATGATGCGGCGGGATCCACGGACCAGGGCCTTCTGCCGGGTATGCCCGGGCCCGTGGACAGCGCCGTGCCCAACAGTGTCACTGCTGCTGAACGTGTCAGTGTTCCTCAACGTGTCATCGGGCCCGAGCGCGCCACCGCGGCTGGATACGTCGCCGTGCGTGAAAGCCCCGGTGGACCTGGATGCTTCAGTGGCCCCGGCGTCGCCACCGCGCTCGATGGTCTGGATGACCTGGTCGACACCGACCGTTATCCTCTCGCGCATCCGGCAAGTGCAGCCTGGCACGACCTGGCGGCCAGAGTCCGTCGAGAGCTGGAGGCAACGGGTTGCAGCGTCCTCACTGAATTCGTTCGCCCCGATGCCCGTGAGGCCCTGCGCGCCGAATGCACTGCGCTTGCTCCGTCGGCGTACTACCAGGCCGAGACGGTCAACGCATACAACATCGACATAGGGGCACCGCTACCCGAAGATCATCCCGGACGTATCGCCATGCGGCGCGGAAACGCGTTCGTCGCGGCCGATCTCGTCCCCGACGGTGTGGGCATACGGCGGTTGTATTCCAACGAGTCGTTTCGGCGGTTCGTGGCAGCCTGCTGCGGACTTGATCGCCTCTATGAGCTGGCGGATCCGCTGGCCCAGCTGTGCCTCAACGTCATCCGACCCGGAGACGAGCACCCCTGGCACTTCGACACCAACGAGTTCTCGCTGAGCCTGCTGATCCAGGAGCCGGAGGCAGGCGGGGTCTTCGAGTACTGTCCCGACATCCGGTCCACCGAGGCCGAGAACCTCGAGGCCGTACGTGACGTCCTCATCGGTCGGGATGACCGGCGGGCACAGCGCCTCATGCTTCGTCCCGGCGATCTCCAGCTGTTTCGAGGTCGCTTCTCGCTGCACCGGGTCAGCCCGGTGCAGGGGGGCACCGCCCGTCATTCGGCGATCTTCGCCTACTGCGAGCGCCCCGGTGTCATCGGTAGCGTTGCGCGCACAAGGCAGCTGTTCGGCCGGGTGCTGCCCGAACATCTCGAGGCCGCCGGGCAGGCGGCTCGCGTGCGGGGCGACCGCCTGCTCGACTGAGCCGGCGATTGAACCGGCGATCCGATCGCGCAGGCCGACCACCCGTGGCCCTCGACCCGCCGGCGCGGTGTCGGCGTGCTGATCGGCTGGTCCGCGTTCATAGGATCTGGCATCCCAGAGCCGGCCTCGCGACGGCGAGTCCGGTCCCGACCATGACCTGCAGGAGCCTGACCTGTGCATTTCGATGCCACTGGCAAAATCTCACTAGATCACATCTACGACCAGCCTGACCCGCGGGCGTATTTCACGACGCTGCGTACGCTCGCCTATCAGGTCCCCCAAATCGCCAGGCCGTACTTCGTCGAGACCGTGGCCGACTACCGGGCAGCAGGCCGCCCGATGCCCGGCGATCCTCCCGGACGTCACCCGTCGCCACTGAAGATCCTCGACATCGGTTCGTCCTACGGGATCAACGCGGCACTGCTGCGCTGCGGGGTTACCCTCGAGCACCTGTACGAGCGCTACGGTGCACCCGAGGCCCACGGCTACACCCGTGACGAGCTGCTGGCCCGCGACCGCGAACTTGTCCGTTCCACCAGAGTGTCCCCGCCACCCACTTCCAGGCGTCCGAGCCCTGACGGATGTTCGGGTGGCTCCCTGCCGCCTGATGCGGTGTTCGTGGGCCTCGACGTGTCGAACGAGGCCCTCTCCTACGCTCTCGCGGCAGGCTTTCTCGACGATGCCGTGCACGCCGACCTGGAGGCTGCGGATCCCACCGAACGGCAGCGCCGGCAGCTTGCCGGCACCGATCTCGTCATCTCGACCGGCTGCCTCGGCTATGTTGGCGAACGAACCATCTCCCGGGTTCTCGACGCCGTCGAGGCGGCTGACGGAAAGCGACCGTGGATGGCGCACTTCGTACTGCGGATGTTCCCGTTCGACGCCATCGGGGCGAGTCTCGCGGAGAGGGGATACGAGACCGTCACGCTCGACCGCATATTCCGCCAGCGCAGATTCGCTTCCGCGCAGGAACAGCAGCTCGTGCTGGACAGTCTCACCACGGTGGGCATCGACCCGCACGGTCTGGAGAGCGACGGTTGGATGTACGCCCAGCTGTACGTTTCGCGCCCGCGCGGCAGCTTCGCCGCACACACCGCCAGCGCCTCCGCCGCGGCTACCGCCAGCACCTCCGCCGCGAGTACCGCGAGTACCGGCACTCCGGCATCGGTATCCCCGGCGCTGGTTCCGTCATCAGCAGTAGCCCGACGGCCGTCGGGCCACCCGTCCCACGCCCCCCGAGGTCACGAATGACGCCGAACGCCCCGTCACCGAGCAGCGACGCGCCCGAGGCCATGGCAGCGGGCCCCCGGCAGGCGAGCCCCGTGGCATCCGAGGCCAGGTCGCAATGGTCGACCACCGGTACGTTCGTCAACGACGACCGGCTCCCGCGGGTGCCGCTGCCCACCCTGGACGACACCTGCGCCCGGTTCCTGCAGTGGTGCTCACCGTTGCTGACCCCGGACGAGCTGGCAGCCACCGAGACGGCGCTCGCCGCGTTCGCCCGCCCGGACGGCCCGGGCCGTGCCCTGCACGCCGAGCTGGAGCGCTACGACGCCACCCCCGGCGTGCACAGCTGGCTCGACGCGTTCTGGGCCTCGCGCTACCTGGGGCGGCGTGACCGCATCGCCCTCAACGCGAACTTCATCTTCCTCTTCGAGGAATCCGACGCCGGTCAGACAGCCCGGGCCGCGGGGCTGATCGCCTCGGCGCTGGACTACAAGCTGCGCCTCGACGCGGAGGCGATCGAGCCGATCATCCAGCGCGGCCAGGCGCTGTCGATGGACCAGAACCGGTTCCTGTTCTCGACGACCCGCATCCCCGGGCAGGTGCAGGACACCGTCCGCACCCCGTACAGCGAGCCGTCACCAGGCCCCTCCACCGCACGCCACATCGTCGTCTTCCACCGCGGCCACATGTTCCGGATGGACGTGGTGGGCCCCGAAGGGCATCCGCACACGCTCGACGATCTCGAGAACGGCCTGGACACGATCCTGAAGGCGGGGGCGGAGCGCGCCGCCCCGGAGACGTCGGTCGGCCGGCTCACCACCAAGGCACGTGCCGCCTGGGCGACGAGCAGGGACGCGCTGCTCGCCTGCGACCCGGGCAACGAGACTGCCCTCGACACCGTCGAGACCGCGTTGTTCTGCCTCTGCCTCGACGACCTCACACCCGTCGGTGCCAAGGACGCGTGTGACAACCTTCTCCATGGCGACTGCGGCAACCGCTGGTTCGACAAGTCGGTGTCCCTCATCGTCTTCGCGGACGGCAGCGCCGGTATCAACATCGAGCACTGCGGCCTGGACGGGACGACCGTGCTGAGCCTCGTCGACGACATGCTCGGCGCTCCGGCGGCCGAGCACTCGGCCCGGTCGGGCGCCCGATCCCAGGGCGTGCCCGCCGTCCGGCTGGTCACGTTCACGCTGGACGACGATCTGCGCGCGGACGTGCTCGCCGCAGGTGACGCGTTCAGCGCATACGCCGCCGCCACGGCCACGGCCACGCTGTCGTTCGACGACTTCGGGTCCAACCGGGCGAAGAACCTGCGGATCTCGCCGGACGCGTTCGTCCAGCTCGCCTACCAGCTGGCGCACAACCGCTCGAAGGGCCTGGTCGGCGCCACCTACGAGTCGATCGCGACCCGGCAGTACCGGCGCGGTCGCACAGAGGCCATGCGGGTCATCACGCCGGAGATCCAGGCGTTCGTCCGGGTGATGGACGACCCGGCCGCCGACGCGGCCACCCGGCTGGCCGCGCTGCGGGCCGCGGCCGACAAACACGTCACGCGGGCGCGGGACTGCCAGGCGGGACGTGCTCCGGAGCAGCACCTCTGGGAGCTCCAGTTCATCCAGGCCCGCCGCGGCGAGGAGCTGGGGATCACCGAGCATCTCGACCTGTTCGACACCCCCGGCTGGCTGGTCACCCGGGACGACTACCTGAGCACGAGCTCGGCGCCGTCCACCCACATCCAGTACTTCGGATTCGGATCAACCAGTAACAGGTGCATCGGGATCGCCTACGTGCTGCTGCCGGACCGCTTCAACGTCTACCTGAGCACCCCGAGCATGGTGGCTGAGCAGATGCACTCCTTCGCCGGACATCTGCGGACGGCCCTCACCGAGCTCCAGGACCTTCTTGAGGCCGGCGGGAACGTCGATCCGCCTTGCTAGGTAGTTACCAGAAGGAAACGGTGGGTGTCCGGCTGCTTGGGGTGATGCCGCCTGCATGGGTGGGTGCGTCCGGGTTCGAGCCCCGGATGGCCCACCGAATAATTGATCATGTCCTTGACCTGCGGTAATACGGTTTACGATCTATCTCTTTCGGCGCTCTCGGTCGGATAGATGCTGGCTGGGACCGCGACGGCCGGTTCGAGTCCCGTTCGGACGACCATCTTTCCGTTGCGCGAACCGCATGCTTGGCGAGCAGTACCAGTTCGCCTGCCCTTCGCCGCTTGCCAGGGACCGTGCGGGCGTCCGACGGCCACCTTTCGCCCTGGTCGACGGCACCCCGGCGGCGGGGTCGGGTAGCGGCACGCCTTGGTAGGTCTCGACCCACTCGCGCATCATGGCGTCCAGGTCGATACCGGTCATCTGCTCGGGCGTGAAGCGGCTGATTCTTGAGGGAAGGTGGGCTTGATGCCCGCCCGGGCCGCCGGAATCGTCACGGCGTCCCACCCTGCGATTTGTTCAGCAGTCTCCCAGGCCGGGCGACAGGCCGGCGCCGCGCCGCTTCGGGAGAGGAGCGGGCGGCGCCGGCCCCGCGCCGGTGTCAGGTCAGGCCGGGCGGTCGGCGTCCTGCGTCGAGGTCGCGAACTCCTCGGGGCCCTTCTGTACCGCCGCCGGATCCATCCACATGATCTGCCAGCCGTGGCCGTCGAGGTCGAAGAAGCTGCGCGAGCGCATGAAGCCGTAGTCCTCCAGGCCATCCGCCTCGACGCCGCCCGCGGCCAGCGCGGCCTCAGCCACCGCGTCGACCTCCTCGCGGGACGACACGCTGAAGCAGTAGAGCGCCAGCGTGTGTGTGGCAGGATCGGCCATCGGCAGCTTCGCGAACTCCGCGAACTTGTTGTGGCTGAGCAGCATGACGCTGGCCTGCTCGCCGACCAGCATGCAGGCGGCGGTCTCGTCGGTGAAGCTCGGGTTGAAGCTGAACCCGAGCTTCGCGAAGAACGCCTTGCTGCGCTCGAGGTCCGCTACGGGGATGTTCACGAACAGCATGCGTCCGGGATGCGCGGGGGTGGTCACGGCGGGCCTCCAGGTCGGTAGTGCGACGGGTACGTCCTGGTAGACCGGGCGGGCTGGCGGAACTCATCGGTGGAGCTCGCCAGCGTCCGCGCGCCAGACCACCAGGCGGCCTCGTACCGGGCGTCCAGGCAGATCGCTGTGCGCAGAGCGGCCAGAATGCTTTCCCCGCTCGGCGGGGCCCGGCGTGATCCACGCCTCGTTCCGGTGCGCTCCACGACCATTGGCCGTGCGACATGTCCGCGCCGAACGGCCGGCACTTCGGAGGCCGCGATCTGGCCATCGCCGCCCGGCCCGTCGTTCTGGGAACTCGCGCTGTCTGCCTTTGTCAACGCTCTCCGAATACTGACCCTGTGCGGGTTTGGCGGGTTCTAGCCAACGTCGCAACGCGGACTGATCTCGGAGGCTGGCAGCGCCGCGAAGAGCTCGGCCGGTGTGCGGTCGTCGAGGACCCGTCGGGGTTACGGCCGCGTCATCGGCGCGTGCCGGGGTCGGTGGGACCCTCGGAACGGTCGGGAAAGAAGATTTCCTCGATGGTCAGGTTGAAGATGTCGGCGAGGGTGAACGCTAGGGGCAGGCCGGGGTCGTACCGTTCGGTCTCGATCGCGTTGATGGTCTGCCGGGATACCTGGCATCGGTCGGCCAGGTCGGCCTGACTCCAGCGGCGCTCGGCTCGCAGCGTACGTAGCCGGTTTCTCACCGATGCAGGCGGGTGCGCAGGTCCGCGATGACGAACCAGATCCCCACGCCGCCGATGACGATCGCCTCGCTGAGGGGGCGCAGCCCGACGATGTCGGTGGCATCGAGGAGGACGGCGATCTGAAGGCCCACGAGGACGGCGGCGAAGGCGATCGCCATGCTCTCCAGCTGGATCTTGCGCTGATACTCGTCGGCGCGGCGGAAGGCCCGCACCAGGACCCACACGACGGCGAGCGTGAAGGCGCCGGTCACGCCGAGCCACCAGCCCTTCTCGGCGGTGGTCTGATCGGGGGAACTGCCCAGCGCCAGCGCGACCGCCCCGAAGAGGGAGACCGGGATGCCGTCGATCATGATCGCCCTACGGGCGTCGCGCGTCACGTTGTCCTGCCGAGCCTCGTCAACCATGGGTCAAAAGTAAAGCTCGCTTTCCATCTAGTCAAGCTTGCTTGTCATTTCGGTACGCCCAGGGCCTCAGGCTCTCGCCTGGGAGGATGACGATGGGCTTCCCGGCTGCTGGTGATGGTGTGTGTGGTGTGTGGCTACTCCCGCTGGCTGTCCGCGAGGGTGATCCCGTCGCGGCTGGCCGGTGACATGCTGGCCGGACTGTGGACGCTGCTGGTCGGTCTCGGTGGGTTGCCGCCGGCGCTGGTATGGGACAAGCGACCCCGGGCGAGCGGCTGCTGCCAGACGCTCCGACCGCAGTTGAGACGGCCTCGCCGAGATCGGGGACATCACCCGTTTCCCCACGCCCGGTCACCTTGCCATCTGGGCTGGTCTCACCCCCCCGGCACCGTGAGTCCGACACCACCGTGCACCGTGGCCACGTCACCGAACAGGGCTCCTCCCTGATTCGCTGGACCGCGTCTCACGCAAAGATGATCAACTTCGGTGTGTCATGTCGGGAGTGGGCTGGTCTGGCTGGTAAACCTCGCCGGGACGCGTGGCGAGGCCGCGGCGCGCGAGGAGCTGTACAAGCGACTGGAGCTGCTGGCGCTGACCGTGCCGTCGGGTATCCGGGCCGCTGGACGATCGGGCGGCTCTGGAAGGGATCGACCTGCACCGAACCCGTGTGTCGGCGAGGTCCGCGACGGACGAGTCCATCGGCATCGTCGCCACGAGATCAGCCGAACACGTGGTCTCGGTCGGGCTCCGGACCGGGCCGTGGCGGAGGCCGGCCGCTGCCTCGAGCGCGTCCAGCTCGGCCTCGACGAGTTCCGGCAGCCGCGCCCAGTCCCGCACCGACCCGTCCATCGTGAAACCGATGCACGCCTGCCCGTCGAGCCCGCCGAGCAGGACCGCCAGGCGTTGGCCTGCGGGGAGCGGAGGGGTGGGCACGGCGGCGGTGACTCGTCGACCGAGGATCTCAAGCGGACCGGACAGTCCGCCCGGGTTGGACGCGGTCAGCGCGAAGACGTGGGACATGATCCCGGTGGACAGCACGGCCGGTCGCAACGGCGCGGGAATCGTCCAGAGGAAGAGACGTTCCGCGACGCCCGGAGTCCCGCCCCGCTTGTGTCGGACGGTCTGCCGGTGGATCGCCTCCACACGCCGGTGGACCAACGCCTCACCGTAAGGCAGTGCGATCCGTACGGTGGTCAGGTAGTTGCTCATGTGGTCCCGCTCGGCCGCACGGCGGGTACTGACCGGCATCGCGGCGTGCATCTGGCCCCGGAGCCGGCCGGGCCGATCGGAGCCGGGGCGGGGCCAGGCGCGCAGAGCGCCGGCGAGCGCGGCCAGGAAGACGTCGTTCACGGTCACCTCGTAGGCGCGGCTGATCGCCCGTAGCCTGGCCAAGTCCACCTCCAGCCAGGTGTGGTGCGGGTATCCCGTGGGTGCCGCCGAGAGCGGGCCGATCGTGGACGTCCGGGTAAGCCATCCGAGTGAGTGAGCGGCGGCCCGACAGACGGCTCGGGGGCCGGGCCGGCGATCCTGCGACACCCGCAGAGGTTCGCGCTCCGATCCTGGGCCGGACAGGCCGAACAGCTTTTCCAGCACCACGTTCAGTGCCGTCCCGTCTATCCACACGTGGCTGGCGCGGTACAGCAGGGTGAAGCCGTCGTGGCGGGGGCCGTGGAGCAACCAGAGCTGCCACGGCGGAGCGTCCAACGAGATCTCGACCGCTGACAGCCGCCCCACCGCCTCGCGCAGTCCGGCGAGCCCCGACTCTGCGGGGAGCCGGTACTCGTGAACGTGCCGGGCTGGGTCGAAATCGGGGTCCGCCACCCAGACCGGCCGGCCCCGCCCGGCCGAGACGATCCGATGGGTCAGCGGAGGAAAGTCGTGCGCCCGGTCCGCGACAAGCTCGCGCAACGCCTGGACTCCTGGCACGGGGCCGTCGGCGACCAACAGGCAGCCGACCGCCAGCGGCGTCTTCGGGAATGCTCGCTGGTATCCGAGTATGAGTGCGTCCATCGGAGTAAGCGGCCGAATGGGAACGTCAATGCTGTCACCGCGGCCCGCCGCGCCGCGCCCCCGTGCTCTCCCGTCGCTTCCCTCACGCGGGTGACGCCCCTGCTCCACGCGCGAGGCACGCCACCAGAAACCCGAGCGCGTCATACCATGCCGCCCCGGTCAACATCGACGATTCGCCACGCGATTTTCACAACTGGCTCCCTGAATGGACTGGAAAACCGGTTACGTCCTGAACGCTATGCCGTGATGTGGAAAATTCAGCGCGAGGCGGACCGTAAACTGAACGACAGAGCCGAACATACGCGCGGGCCGCCGCCGGCACGCTAGGGAAACCACCAGAACATCAGTCTGGTTTCCTGGTTTCCTGGTTGGCGGTGAGAGGCTCCGTCGCCCTTGGCGTGGCCAGAAGATCGCTGTCCGGGGCAGGGTACCGGGTACCCGGCCGACACAACGGGGCGTCATCACGCGATGACCGTCGGCACCGCGCGACCGGCCGGCGCGGACACCGGCGCACCATGCCAAGTTCTGAGACCGGACCCGTCCTGAACTCCGTGTGATGCCGGCCGGGAGGGGCCCGGGCCGGCATCACACTTCTTGACCCCGCCCTGACGGGCGGGATTGTGTTGGGCCCATGGCCGAGATGAACGTGGCGCGGAGAATGTGGCAGTTGTTCGAACCGGTACACGCGGTCAGCTTCTCCGCGCCGGCCAGTCTGGCGGTGTGGGCGGACGCCGGGCTGCGCAGCCCGTGGCGGGCCTACTTCGCCGGCCGGGCGGCACCGCTGGGGGCGGTCGAGGCCGGGCCGGTCGTCGCGGCCTTCTTCGGGTACTCGCCCGCGATGGTGGGCAGGGCGTTGCCGGAACTCTGGACCAGGATCCCCCCGGAGAAGGCGCTGGCCGTCCGGCTCGACGGCGCCCGCGCGGCGCTTGCTCCGTTTGTCGCGGCGACAGATGCGGACGAGTTGGCCGAGCTGGCCGCGCTGTTGCGCTCGGCGGCTGAGCGGGTATCGGTCGCCGGCCGGGTGTTGGGTGCCGCGAACGCCGCGCTGCCCTGGCCTGACGACCCGATCGGCACGGTCTGGCAGGCGGTGACCATCCTGCGGGAGCACCGTGGCGATGGGCATGTCGCCGCACTGGTCACCGCCGGTGTCGACGGCTTGGAGAGTCTCGTCTGGCGGACCAGCCGGGGTGGCCCCGACCGGGCCTTCTACCAGCGGATCCGGGGCTGGGCCGAGGACGAGTGGACGGCCGCGGCCGACCGGCTGCGGGCCCGTGGCTGGCTCGACACCGAGGACGCGCCGACCGCGGCCTCCCTGGCCGCTGCCGACGAGTTGGAGGCGACGACGGATCGCCTCGCGAGCCCGGTGTGGGACGCCCTCGGCCCGGCCGCCGTCGACCGCGCCGCCGCGTTGCTGGCCCCGATCACGCAGGCCGTCACCACCCCGGGCCCGTAGCCGCAGCCCCGCCTGCGGGCAGCCGGCCTACTCGCGAGCTGGTACAGGAGTGTCCGTCGAACCCGCCCACGTGAAGATCCGCCGGGCGGGCTATGCCGGCAACGCGAACGCCAGGAAGATCGGATGGGGGTTGAGTGGTGCGGCCGTGTGTCACTCGAAGGTCCCGGGCTCGAGACGGCACTCTGTCTGACTAGCTACGTTGAGTAGTCGACCGCCCCGGAAGTGTCGCTGGCGCGTCTGGGTTCGAGCCCCCAATGGTTCACCGCGCGCGTAGTTAGCATCTGACCTGCATAAATAGGTTGGATCTATCGACCGGGGCAGTCTGGGGTATACCAAACGCGCAGGTAGGCAGTTTGGCCGCTGGTTCGTACGGAACGCAGGTTCTCACTCGGCCGTCGCAAATGGTGGCTGTGAGTGACACAGGGGTCTTCGCGGTCATCGTTCTCGGGTCCTCGCGCAGGAGAAGGTCCTGCACTGAAACCCTCGACGAGGAGGTTGTGAGCGAGCCGCGCCCGACCGGCGCCGCGATCAGTGAGTCTGCAGGCGTGCGGCACACCAGGGGCTGAATGGGGTGCACCCCGCGAGGAGAACCTGATCACGACGGAGCGGCTGTGAAGCTCGGAAGGATGGGTGATCGTGCTCTCCTGGATGGTTCGCCGGCCGGGGCGGCGTGCGGGAGCGCCGGTGTCCCGCTCCCGGAGGGTGGCGGCGTCAGTGGCGTTGGTGAGCTTCGCCGCGGCGGTCGCTGTCATATTCGCCCGGCTGATCGACCGGCCGATTGCCTTGCCGGTTTCGGTCGCCGCTGTGACGATCGCGTTGGTAGCGGGCTGGACGGCGCTGGTCGGACGGGGGCTGCGCCGCCTGAGCGCGGCTGTCGTGGCGGCCTTCGCGTTCGGCGGCCTGATCGCCTTCGGGGGGGTGGTCGGCCTGACTACCGTGCTGGTCACCGCCTGCCTGCTCATGACGTCGGGAACCGCGGCGCGCGGCGCCTTCGGACGACACCGACCAAAGGGGCTCATGGTTGGGGCCGCCCGGCGTGGCGTCCTGCTGGTGAACCCGCGCTCCGGTGGTGGCGCCGCCGGCCGCCACAATCTCGCTCAGGAGGCCGCCCGGCGCGGGATCGCGGTCGTCACCCTCACGGAACGCGCTGATCTGCGTTCCCTCGCCGAGGACGCCGCCGACCGCGGAGCCGACGTGGTGGGCATGGCGGGCGGCGATGGTTCGCAGGCACTGGTCGTGGATGTGGCGCGGCGGCGAGGGATGGCGTTCGTCTGCGTCCCAGCCGGTACTCGTAACCACTTCGCCCTGGACCTCGGCCTCGACCGGAAGGATGTGGCGGGGGCGCTCGACGCGTTCGACCTCGCTGTCGAGCAGCGCGTTGACCTCGGTCAGCTCGGTGACCGCGTGTTCGTCAACAATGTCTCGTTGGGCGTCTACGCCGAAATCGTGCAGTCCGACAGCTACCGTGACGCCAAGGTGGGAACGGCGGCCGCGATGCTGCCCGACCTGCTGGGCGTGGACCGTGCTCCGTCGGATCTTCGCTTCACCGGCCCGGACGGTCGCGCCGGATCGACCGCGGACGTCCTGCTCGTGTCCAACAACGCCTACCAGCTGCACAGCCTTGGTGGTTTCGGTACCCGGCCCCGGCTCGACGGCGGCCGACTTGGCGTGGTGGCGTTGTGTGTCGATCGCGCTCGCGACCTACCCACCCTCGTCGCGCTCGAGTCCATGGGTGCCATCAGCCGATTCCGCGGTTTCCACCAGTGGACCAGCCCCACCATGCGAATCGACTCCGCACGACCGGTCAGCGTCGGCGTGGACGGGGAGGCGCTGCGCCTGCCGCCGCCGCTGGATCTCCGCTCGCTTCCGGCGGCTGCGCGCGTTCGGATTCCACTGCACGCGCCCGGGGTCCCGGCCGTGCGGCCAGGTGTCTGGGGGATGCTCCCCGCGCTGATCCGCATCGCCGTTGGCCGGTCGCCGGCATGAACCCTACCCGTGGGTATCGGCGTGGGGGTCAGTGGTCGGCGGCCCCACGACGCCGTTGCCGGCAGCGGCAAGGACACCCAGCACGGCCAGGGCAACCACGACCACCACGAGGACGAGGGCGACCGAAGACGGGGTCGGAGAGTTCCACAGCGCCAGGGCCAGCGCCCCGGCCCCGATGACGATCCCGCTGGTGAGACGGCGATGCCTGTCCAACCAGCGGCCGGCGCCGCCGGTACGCACACCCACCCGGGCCGCGGACCGACCGACGGCCCCGGTGGCGTGGGCGGCGCCGGAGCGGACGGCTCGGGCGCCGCGTCCCGGCCCGTAGAGATATCCAGCGACCACGATGATGACGGCTATGGTCAGCCAGGTCAGCACGCTGTCGCGCAGGAAACGGACGAGAGTGTCGTAGATGGCCGCTGCCGCGTCCTGCGGCTGGCTGTCGGACGGGACGGAGTCCAGATAGATCTGGCGTATGACGGCCAGTCCCACGAGCAGCACGATCATCGTCACGCCGATTCCGATGCCCGTGGCCATGAGCCCGGCGCGGTGCGAGGGCGCCAGCCATACGCCCAGCGCGGCGAGTGCCACAACGGCGACCGGCAGCCAGAGGCCAAGGATGGCGAGTAGACGCAAGGCGCCCTGAGCCTTGGTCAGTTTGTCCGTCCGCAGCAGCACGATCTGTCGGTCGACGTCGGGAATCTTGCCGGCCTTCTCGAAGCCGGCGTCGGCCAGCCGCTTCTGCACACTGTCGATGACCGGGCCGATGTCCAACACGATCGTGTTGTCCTTGGCCTGCACGGCACTGCTGCCCTCGCCGGTGAGAACCTTCACCACGGCGGCATGCGCCCGACGGTTCGCGTTCTCCCATACCAGGGGGAACTGGTCGCTGGTGACCACCCCCTGGACCACCTGATGCACCGCGCTGGTCAGGGCGGTCTTCAGCGCGCCGGCCAGTGCGTCGGCGTGGTCCACGACAACGGGGGGAGCGCCGTTCCGCGAGAGGACGCCGGCGAGTGACGCGGCGACCTGATCAACGTTGACGTTACTGACGACCCGGTCGGTCAGACGGTCGATCACCATGTTCTGCACCGCGGGGTCGGTGGCGAGCGGGGCGACGGTATCAACGTAGTGGTCCGTGTCGGAGATCGTCGTGTCCGCCCAGGCGGCAATCACGCCGAGCGGCGCCAGCACGACGGCCAGCAGGATCAGGAGGGATGCCCCGACGGTTCGTAGCCGGTCGTGCCGCACCGCCGCCGCGCTGCGCAGCCGCTCGTACTCCGCCCGCTCCCCGATGGACAGGGGACCCTTGTCGTCCGAACGCGCCGGGCCGTCGGAGCTGCCGCCAGCACTGGCAACCATGGCGCAGTCCCTCCTGCTTTCTGCGTGGTGAGGCCGCCATCACGGTCTCGCGGCCGCGTCTTTCCCTGAGTGGAGTAGCCGAAAACTGGCGGCGGGCGAGACGGGAACATGGCACCGCGAAATTCCGGAAATATCGAGATCTGATTTCTCTGCCTCGATCCTGCCTCGATCCGTCGACGTCATGCGTTTGCGGATCGCCGGTCTCGGGCATCCGATACAAGGGAAATAATTCTCGGAATGAAAGTGGTCAAGACAGGGGGAGAGCAATGACGACACAGGCTCCTGAGCGGACACTCGGCGCGATCGCGCACGGCGACGCGCCGGTCTTCGAAGAGATCGTGCAGATGCACCTGGACACGCTCGAGCGGTCGGGACTGGACGAGCGCACCTACCATCTCGTGCGCCTGGCGGCGCTCGTCGCCGTGGACGCGGCGCCCGCCTCCTATCTGATGCACCTCGCCGCCGCCCAGGAGGCAGGTCTCACTGCCGCCGACGCGCAGGGCGTGACCACCGCCATCGCACCGATCGTCGGAAGTGCCCGGGTCGTGTCGGCTGCGGGGAACGTCCTGCGTGCGCTCGGATTGGACGAGATCCTGAACGAGAACGCGCAGTGACGGGACTGGTGAGGTAGAGCACGGCAGCTGTCGTCAGCCCGCCGCCGGTCGCGGCTGGTTCGCGGCCGCGACTGTCCGCTTCACGCTTCTTTCGTGGCTGATCGGACTCGGGGTCGTTCTCACGGGCGGGGCGACCGTCGGCGCCTGGTGCAACGCGCGGGACCTGTCCGTGCTTCGCACAGTCGGGCGACGTTTGAGATCTTTGTTCAGGTGATCGCCCGTAGCCGCCCAGGGTCACCGGACGTACCGGCGATGTTCACTGATCCACGCCAGCGCCGTAGCGGATTTCCCCTTCGCTCGCCGTCAGGGCCACGAACCGTGTGGTGACGCGCAGTTCGGGTAGATGTCCATCAAAGAGACGTCGTTGAAATTCGATGTCGGCCTGCGTAGGGGGGCTTCGCCATGGATTACCCACTTCTGTCCGCCTTCTGGACAATGCTACTGTTCTTCGGGCTTCTCCTGTGGCTGTACCTGCTCTTCATCATTATATCGGACATCTTTCGCAGTCGTGACCTCTCCGGCTGGGGAAAGGCCGGATGGTTGACCGCCGTTATCATCCTCCCGCTTCTGGGTGTTCTGGCGTACACCATATCCCGTGGCGATTCGATGGGTGAGCGGGCAGTCGAGGACCGACAGCGGCAGCAGGCCTTGTATCAAGCGTTCCAGCCGTCCGCGGTGCAGTCTCAGGGGGTTGGTAATGAAATGGCGAAGCTGGTCGATCTCCGAAGGGCCGGAGAGATCAGCGAGGAGGATTTCCAGCGGGCGAAGTCCCGCGTTCTGACCTGAACCCCAGGGCTCCGGCATGTTGGGGATTTGACCGATTGATCCACCGGAAGGATGACCCTCTCTCTGGTGGTGGAAGGATGACCCTCTCTCTGGTGGTGGGGAGCCACGGTCGGGCCACGTGATGGTGACAGAAAAGCAGGCACGCCGCTTGTAGATCACGGAGGGGTCTAACGTCTTCGTGGTCTGGGGTGCGGCGTACCTGTGGGCGCATTGTCCGTGCCGCGGCCCGTGTCCCGTCCTCGAACCCTTTCGCGACTCCCTCGATGGAGTGCCGGTTTTCCTCGACCTGTGGGGCGGCGGTGACCGCCAATTCCCGAGGAGAAGTGGGAACGAAGTTGTGCACGAAAGAGTCGACGGCCACGGAGGCGGCAAAGAGTCGACGGCCACGGAGGCGGCGCAGACAAGCATGAAGGAGGCGAATGCATGGTTTCGCAGGTCCTCGCGCGTGACGGTGGAGGCCGGTGGCGTTGCACTTGCGGTCGGCACCGGCAGGAGCTTGATAAAGCTATCTACTGCCAGCAGTGCGGCGATCTACTGCCAGCAGTGCAGCGATCAATGTTGTACGCGGCGCGACAATAAGAAAATCGCGAGGAAGAAGTTCGGTTTTGGTTGCAAAGAACGTAGCCAAGACAAGTGCTAAGTTTACGACGTTGGCGATCAAGGTAATCCGGGCGTGGCTCGCCGCATCGGACTCCGTTCGTACCCGACTCGATGGGGACCGCGCTCGGGACGCGCCCTGTGCGGGCCGTGGCTGCGGATGGACGCCGTGCCTGCCCTGGGCGCTCCTTGGTCTCGTCCGCCGGACGTTCCGTTCGCCGGACGGTTCTGCCGACTCCTTCCAACTCGCGGCAACGGACGCTATGACCAGTGGCGTGCGGTCTGACCCTCTTCCACCTTCAGGGCTGCATGCGCGCTGAGGCCCATCGGGCGCGGCGTCGTGACCGCGTGCCACGCTCCGTGAGAGGCACTGACTGCGACGGGCCGTGCCTGCGGTCGCGTCAGCTGCGGCGACGTGCAACAGGCCACGCGACATGCCTGGGCCGCTGAACCGTGATCGGCCGCGCGAGGACGCCCTGTGTGCGACCCGTATGAGACCATCGCCACCGCTGTCGGGGGAGGACCGTGTGGCCGCGGCCGACACCGCGACGGTACGGTCTGTGCGCCAGCGTGAGACGTCGAAGAACAGGACGGGGCACGCGGGTGGCCGCCGGCGGCGTGGTCGGCGGATCGGTTTCCGCCGGTCAGGTCGAGGAGTAGCCGTGGACCCGTTGTCGCTGCAGGACCTGATCGACTCCGAGGAGTTCGCACTTGATCACGCCGGCCTCGCCGTGCTGCCGTTCGATGTATGCATCCGGCTGCTGGGGACGGTGCCGGTGGGCCGGGTGGCCTTCGTGTCGGACGGCGAGGTCGTCCTGCTGACCGTCAACCACGCGATGGACGGCGACAGTGTGGTCTTCCGGTCGGCCGTCGGCTCCAAGCTGTCGGCGGCGGTGAACCATGACTCGGTCTCCTTTCATGCCGACTGGTTCGACCCGGTGACCAGGGCGGGGTGGAGCGTCCTGGTCACCGGTGTGGCCGGGGCCGTCGTCGAGGGTGCCCAGACCGCGGCACTGGAGCGCCTGGACCTGGAGCCCTGGGCGGACGTCGTCGAGCGGCCGTACTGGATCCGGATCGTCCCGGGGTCGGTGACCGGGCGGGCGGTCGTGCGCTCGGAAAGCTGACCTTCGACCCGGCCGCACTGGCGAGCCGGCCGCGGGCCTCGAACGACTGCGAGCATCAGGGAGTCGCCGGCGCGGTGTCGGACGAGTGATCAGTCGTCGGCGATCAGGAGTTCGCCGAGGAGCTTCTCGACGGGTGCGCGGATGGCGTCGCGGATCAGGCGGACGGCGTCGATGACCTGCCCGGCGGAGTTGTCGAGTTTCCAGTCCTGGTAGCGGATAGCCGCAGACGACGACCGGCATGAGGCCCTGTCGGCCGCGGCTGTGGGGCGGCCGGACTCGGCGCGGCGAACCCACCCCTGGACGCGGCGCGACTCGACATCACGTCGCCGCCGCTGTGAGGCTGGGCGGAGGCCGTCCACATCCTGTTGAGAACGGCGGCCACGGCGACGGCTCCCCTGGCGTTCGGTCTGTTGGCTGACGCGCTGTCCGGTCCCGGAAGACAGTGACGCACCGTGGATGATCTCGACGTGCCGTGCACGTCGCGACACCATCCGGGTCAGGCCCGCTCGGCCTCGGTGCTGTCGTGCAGCGCGGCTTGGGCGAGGTCCCCGCCCCTGCCCTCCGTGTCGATCACGCTGAGCCGCCCCGGGGCTCGAAGATGAGCAGCCCGACCGTGCGTAGGCCGGCCGCCCTGTCAGTGCAGGGCGGCCTGGACGTCGGCGACGGTCAGCTGCCAGCGGCGGATCTCGTCGGGGTGGGTCCTCCCGTTCGCGGCACACAGCCACCGCGTCGGCCGCCGCCTCGACAGCGCGTGGGACGACCACGCCGATCGGACTGACGGAGGTTCGACGCGCCGGTCGAGTACGTACCGCGGGTGCCCGCGTCGAACCAGCGCTCCATCTCTGCGCAGCACGGTCGGGTCGACCGCCCCGCGCGGCATGTGGAAGGTCACGCTATGGAGGTTCGCACTTAATGCGAACCTGAATCTGCAGGTCATCGGCCCGACCGTGGTCGTCGAACCCGCCCACGCGAAGATCCGTCGGGCGGGCTACGCCGGCAACACGAACGCCAGGAAGATCAGATAGTGGTTGATCGGCGCGATGACGGCATGTAACCGCATACGACCCTGGTGGTATCGGCGCTGATACCATCGGGTCGTGGCGATGACACTGCGGTTGACCGACGACGAGACGGAAGCTCTGCGCCTGCGCTCGGAGCTGGAGCGGCGGTCGATGCAGGAGATCGCCCGGCAGGCGATCCGGGACTATATCGAGGCACACAGCCGGGCGGAGCTGCTGGATCAGGTGCTGGACGAGGAGCTGCCGCGGTACGCCGAGGCGCTTCGACGGCTCGGCGAATGATCTACCTGACGCTTCGTGAACTGCTGCACATCGCCGAACGGACCCTCGGCTCCGAACCGATGGTCAGGGACCACGGCCTGCTCGAATCCGTTCTTGCCCGCCCACGGGCCACAGTGTTCGGGCGTGACGCCTACCCCCCTCTCGACGGCAAGGCCGCCGCGTTCCTGCACTCGCTTGCCCGCAACCACGCTCTCGTCGACGGGAACAAACGACTCGCTCTCGCCGGTCTGATCGCCTTCTACGGCGTCAATGGCCGCCGTCTGACGCTGACCAACGACGATGCCTACGACCTCGTCATGAGTATCGCGTCCGGCACATGCGACTCCGTCGAGAAGATCGCCAAAATCCTCGAAGGGGCGACCCGGGCCCGTCGATGAGGATCGGGGTAGGTATCGCCGCATCGGGTTCTGAAGATCCGCCGAGCGGACTACGCCGGTAATGTCAACGCCAGGAAAATCGGTTAGGAGCCGGTCTCCTGACCACAGCCGGTACGGCTGGCGGAAGGCGTCCAAACATCGGGAACCAGGCGATGGTTGGGATCGTCTTCAGGCTGTGGCGCTTGTGTGGTTCATGACCATTCCGGGACTCGTCTGTGTCCTGATTCTCCTCAGCGCCGTTGATCGCTTCGCCACGTGGGCAACCACTCGCAGCTGGCTTCCGTGGCAACGCAAGCCGGGAGGCCGCGGCGTGTCCACGATCGCGCTCGACGAGTTGGAAGCCTGCTTCTATGCCGGCAAGCGACACCAGATCGAGCAGCGCCGTACCGAGGAGATCCTCCGCGACGACGACTCCGAGGGTGCCCCTCCCTGGACGGAGCCCGGTCAGGCGATCGTCCGCCTGCCGGTCGTGTCGGTGTTGCCGGACTCCTTCGCGAATCCTGGCCTCCGGACGACCGACTGATTGGTTGGAGCATCGGCTGTGACCGGACAGTCACAGGGGTGTTGCTTGTTGATGTCTGGGGTGGACGTGGCCGGCGGGTGGCCCGTTCGGGGGTGCGCCTCGTGGGTGCGGTCGAGGCGGCCTGTCGGTCACATGCCGGGAGAGACGTCCAGGCGACCTGGGCTACCCGCAGGACGCTGTCGTCCGGATCCTCGGCGGCGGCTTCCTTGACCCACAAGACCCCGCAGCTCGCCGACCTGCAACGCGCGGCAGGTGCCACCGGCCTCACCGTGGCCACCGCCAGCGTCAGCTGGTCAGCGAGTTCGGCGATGTAGGCGTCGACCTCGGCTTCCAACGCGGCGGCGAGCATCCGCCGAGCACCCTCGCGGACGATCTCATCGATCGGCGACGGGCTGGCCGTCGGACCATCCTCAGACGTGCTGCCATCAGGGCCCGGCAGGTGAGCGTTCCGCCCGGCAGGCGAGTCCTCACCCGCGGGCGGGCCGGGCCGCTCCGGTCAGCTGACCACCACCACCACCGGCGCGAGCGCGGCCATGGCCAGCTGGGTCGGACGGCCGTTGCCGTCCGCGGGAACCGTCCACAGATCGCTGCCGTAGTCGCCGGCGAGGGCGTAGGCGACGGTGTGGTCGTCAAGCCAGACAGCCTGGTCATCGACGCTGCGCTGCTCGGCGAGTGCCGTCTCGCGCATCGTGGTCAGGTCCAGGACGTACTCGTGCCACGGGGCGTCCGCCGGTGCGTCCGGAATCCGCTTCTTGAACGCGAGCCGCGTGCCGTCCGGGGAGAGCGAGGGGCATTCGACGTTCTCCCGCACCGTGGTCACCGACCTCGCCCGCACGTCCCCGCGGACCAGATACGTCCGGCCGCCAGTGCCCAGCGTGGCGTAGAAGTGATCGTCGTCGGCGAACGTGACGCCCCAGAAGTTGATGTCGGCGCTGCGGTACTGCGCGCCGTCCTTGATCACCTGATAGTCCTCCAGGGACTGATCCAGGGTCCAGGTCCTGGTGTCAAGGATCGAGGTGCGGGTGGAGAAGACGCCTCCGGCATACGAGTCACCGCTCACGAAGACCGTCCAGGCCATCATGTGGCCGCTGGGCGACACGCGGGCACGGGTCGGAATGCCGGTGAGCGCGAAGTGACGCCGTTCGTGCAGGTCGGCGTCGAGGACGACGGCGCGGTAGGTGTCCTGTAGCACGCCCGACACCCGCTGCAGGCAGATGCCCTCGCCGCCGGCGGCGTAGAAGCGCAGGCAGCGCACGCCGGATGCGGTCCGCGCGCCAGCAGGTTCCCCCGCGGGGACGGACACCAGTTCGTCCCGGTGCGGTCCCCAGAGCATGTTCCGGAACACCAGCCGCCGCGCCGGATCACCCGGACCGCCTGAGCTAGCTGAGTCACCGGAGACACCGGAGACGCCGAGCGTCACCGGACCGGCCGACACCGGCGGGCCACCGTCCTGCTGGTGGTCCCGTTGGTCCGCCCGCGCGGAGGCGTGCATCACCGAACCCACGGCGACCCCGCTGAGCACCAGAACCGTGATGACCAGTACCACCAGTCGACCGCGCGTGCTCATACCGAACTCCTCTCCGGACGGCCCGGATGCACCGGATGTACGGGGCGCACCGGACGTACCGGGCGCAGGGCAGCGCTCAGCGCGACGCAGGCTGCCAGCGCGACCATGGCGGCGGTGAGCGCGGTCCGGTCGCCCCAGGCCGTCCAGGCTGCGCCGAACAGCAGCGAGCACACGAAACGGGTCGCGGCCTGCCCGGTCTGGACCAGCGCCAACCCACTGGAGCGCAGGGGTACCGGAACCGAGACCGCCGCGGCGGCCATGAGCACCCCGTCGGTCGCGGCGTAGAAGGCGCCGTGCAGCAGGAGCACCACTATCGGCAGGCCGTCGCCGTGCACCGGGAGCAGCAGCAGCCCGTAGGCAGCCAGGAGCCCGCCGTGACCGACCAGGAAAACCCGCCAGCTGCCGAAACGATCCGCGGCCTGCCCGACCGGAACCGCCAAGAGCAGGAAGGCCGTGGCCGTTCCGACTGGCAGCAGCGGAAACCATTCGTCGGGCACGCCCAGGGAATGCTGCAGCAACAGGTAGAGGAACGAGTCGCTGACCGTCGCCAGGCCCAGCAGCGCGGCGCAGACGGTGAGTCGGCGCAGCTCGCGCCCGCGCAGCAACCCGAGCGCGGCGCGGGCGGAGACCGTCACCGCTTCCGGCTCCTCCGGCGTTTGTGGCGCTTGCGGCTGCTCTATCTGTTCCGCCTGTTCTGACGTCCCGCTCAGCGCGTGATCGCGGCCCGGGACGAACAACAGCAGGATCACAACACCCGTCGTGGCGACGCAGAAGCTCACCGTGAACACCGCGTCGAAGCCGTCCACGGTCGTTCGCATCACGAAGAAGGCGATGATCGGGCCGAGCAACGCGCCGGCTGTGTCCATCGCGCGGTGCACACCGAACGAGCGGCCCTGGGTGTCGGACGGCGAGGCGAGCGAGATCATCGCGTCGCGGGGCGCGGTTCGCAGGCCCTTGCCTGTCCGGTCCGTGGCGAGCACGACGCCGATCGACATCATGCCGTGCACTGCGAGCAGCGCCGGCCTGCACAGCGCGGACAGCCCGTACCCGATCGCCGCGATCGCCTTGTAGCGGCGGCCACGGTCGGCGAGGTGGCCGCCGACCAGACGGACGACACCGCTCACCCCGTTGTAGACGCCGTCCAGAAGGCCGAAACCCAGCGGGGAGAGGCCGAGCTCGGTCACCAGGTACAACGGCAGGACAGCAGTGATCATTTCGGACGAGATGTCGGTGATCAGGCTGACGGTGCCCAGGACGAGGACGGTGCCCGGCACGGCCCGCAGGAGCGAGCCTCGGACAAACGGCCGTCCGCGGCCAGCCGTGCCCGGCGCCGAGGTCGACGCGGCGACAGGCGTGACAGGCGTGACAGGCGCCGGGATGGTCGGCGAGGTGGCCGGGGCCTGCTGGCCCGGGTCGGAACCCGGGCCAGCAGGTCTGGCGACAGTGCGCGCGTCCGCAAGGTACACGGGCGGCTAGCTCCAGATGCCGGTGATGTCCGACGCGCTCGCGGCACTGCCCGCGTGCGTCGTCAGACCGGCCAGGTCCTCCAGGGTCCGCAACAGGTTGTAGTGGTTGTAGGTCGTGGACGAGGAGCTGCCGGCGGTGACGTGCTGGCCGTAGATCACGGTCGGGATGCGGTTGCCGCTGAGCGAGTTGTCCTCGTCGAAGGTCACGACGAGCAGGCTGTTGTGGGTGCTGGCCCAGGTGGCGTAGGCGCTGAGGTTGTTCTGCAGCCACGTGTCACCGGTGGACACCGAGCAGTCGTGCATGTCGTTGCAGAGGTTCGGGACGACGAACGAGACCTTCGGCAGGTTCGCGTAGGTGGTCGGGAACTGGGTGAACGTGTAGGCGGTGCTCGTCGGGACGTTGCTGAACCCGAACCACGGGTTGTGCTTGCGGGCGTACTTCGTGGCGCTGTTCGTGCAGACCGTCGAGCCGGTGGACGGCAGGCCTTCGTTGTAGCTGCCCCAGGTCTTACCGGCGGCGATCAGCTCGGAGCCGAGGTTGGCCGCGCTGCTGAAGCCCGGGGTGTAGCAGCTGTCGCTGGTGATGCCCTGGGTGCCACCGGAGAACAGGGCCATGTAGTTGGGCTGGCTGGGGTGGGTGATCGCGTAGGACGCGGTGAGGTTGGCGCCACCGGTCTTCAGAGAGTTGATGTACGGGGCGCTGGAGCTGCCGATGACCTGGGAGTAGGCGTGGTTCTCGAACACCACCACGACGACGTGGTCGGGGGTGGGCAGCGACGCCGCGCGGGCGGGCGCGGCACGCCACACGCCGAACGACGCGGCCAGGGCCACGACGACGGCGAGCGCGCCCAACGCCAGGCGCGGGTGTCTGATTCCAGCAGGTACGGACACTGGCGGACCTCCGTGGGATAGCCGGGCAGGAAGGAGCCCTTGTGCTTTCAAGGAGAGCCAGGTTAAGGAGATCTTCCGGTGCGGTCAGTGGGTAAATGGGGACGTGCCGGCAAATAGATTACGTCTATTTCACCCGCCATCATCGCGAGGTGACGCACAGGTAAATATCGGACGTCGTTTCCGTCGTTTCCCGGCGCGGCGGCTGGGAAACGGGTCCCGCAGGTCAGGCCGGGTCAGCCCGGCCCGTAACGGCCATTCGGAAACTTCTACACCCGTGTGGAAGAAACGTCGTCACGTCCCTTGCGGTGGCCGGTGCGAACGGACTGCACCGCGGTCGCGGAGAGCAGCGGGCGGACCTCTGCCTCGACGGTGTGCCCGAGCCGGCGGTCGGTGCCGAAGTCGACCAGGATCCTGGATCATCCCGGGTCGCGGGAGAGCTGCGCCGCGAGACGAAGCTGGTGGGAGGGATCAGCGCCGAAGGCGGTGTGCCGGCCACCGATGACCAGCGGGTTGTCGGTGTTCGTCGCCGCGTAGGTGGCAAGGTCGAACGGCGTGCCGATCAGGCTGGCGGCCCCGGCGCCAGCCAGGCCACCGAGAAGCAGGCCGCGCCGGCTGACCGGGCGTCGGCGGAGGTACGTCTGCAGCCACTTGTGCTACTCGGCGATGGTCATATCCCGACGAGATTTGCCGAAAAACCCGATTACTTCACCTGAAGGACTCACGGGCATGGGTCAAGAACGTAGGACCCTATTCCCGCGCACAGCTGGTCGATAGGATTTCCAAGGTCCAAAGATTAGGTAAACAGCAGCGGCCAAGCTGTGAGTCTCCTGTAGATCACGCACGTCCCCCGAACATCTACAGGCGTGTAAAAGAAAAGGCCGCGACCCGGCCAGTCAGCTGGCCTGATCCGGCAACACGATGGCGATCCGCATGCCGACGTCGACCGGTGGCCAGGTCGATCTTCGACGAGTATTTCCCGCGGATCCGGAAGATCTGTTCGTCGCGGTCGGTGGACGTGCTGCGGGTGGAAGCTGCTGCCGGGTCAGACTCTGGCGCGGTGGGCGGAGCAGGCTGAGGCGCTGCGGCATGTGTTCCGGGCCCGGCGCTGTCAGGTGCAGGCGGAGACGTTCCGGTCCGTCCGCGTCTCCATCCGTCACGCGGGCGAGCGACGGGCGCCGCCGGATACGGATAATTACCAGCTGTCTGCGCCGCCATCGGGCTCACGGCGACGGTCTGCCGAGGTGAAAGATGCTGCGACACAGGGGTTTGTGCACCCAACCAGCACTAATGCGAACCTGAACCTGCAGGTAACCGGCCCGACCGTGTCCGTCGAACCCACCCACTCCAAGATCTGCGGGGCAGGTTGTGTTGGCAATGCGAACGTCAGGAGGATCAGATAGGAATCGGCCACTTCAATTAGTAGAGGATCCAGCTTTACGTAACTCGAGCCGGCGTACGTGCTCTCCACGCTTGAAGGGGTCTCTCGGCTGGCTGCCAGGCCACGGGGTCACCAACACTTACGCTGAGGCAGTGCGGAGTCTGGCGTCTTTGCTGGGGGGTATTCCGAACATGCGGCGGTACTCGCGGCTGAACTGGGAGGGGCTGTCGTAGCCGACGCTGAGGGCGACACCGGTGATGTCGGATGGGCGGCTGGCGAGAAGGAGCCGGGCCTCCTGCAGGCGAATGTGTTTTTGGAACTGGATGGGGCTCATTCCGGTCACCGTCTGGAAGTTGCGATGGAACGCGGACACGCTCATGCCCGCGATCCCTGCCAGCTCCTCGACACGGAACGCGGTGGCGTAGTTCTCCCGGATCTGCTGCACCGCGCGGTTGATGTGGGTCAGGCCGCTGTCGGCGAGGCCGAGCTGACGGATGGCGGCTCCTTGCTCGCCGCGTAGGAGATACCAGAGGATTTCGCGTTTCACCATGGGAGCGAGGATCTTACGGTCGGCGGGCCGGTCCAGGAGCCGCAACAGGCGCACGACGGCGTCCAGCAGCGGGGGCGGGGCCGTGGAGACCGCGATGCCGGCCGGGGCGGTGCGCGCGGGGGCCGGCAGATCGTGGGGGTTGGCTTCCAGGAGGAGCTCGGCGATGGCTGCGGGGCTGAGGGTCATGCCGAAGCCGAGGGTGGGCTGCCCGGTGTCGAGGACATGCCCGGTGACGGGGAGATCGGCAGAAGCGACGAGGTACTGGCCGGGCCCATAGTCGTAGAGTCGTTCGCCCAGGGCGAGACGCTTGCCGCCCTGAGCGATCACTGCGAGCACGGTCCCGGACATGCCGGCCGTGGGAGCGTTTGGATGGTCGAACCTGCATGCCTGGATACCGTCGATCGGTGTGATCATGTCGGGGCGCGCGTGCCGGAGCAGGAGATCGCGCATCTCGTCCAACGGAGGCACGGTGTCAGCCTTGCACGGGGCGCCAACCTCTACCTTCATGGCAGCAGGATTGTGCACGGGCTCGTGAATCCTGCACGCCGTGGTGAGCAGCCGCCCCCCGGGCCTCTGCGCGGGCCCGGCGGGCGGCGGGCGCACGACGGGGGAACGCCTTTGTCGTTGCTCACCACGGGGCCGGGGTCAGAGGTTCTGGCCGCCGGAGACTTCGAGGTTCTGGCCGGTGATCCACCGGCCTTCCTCGGAGACCAACATGGCGATGACCATGCCGATGTCGTCGGGTTCGCCGACCCGTCCGAGAGCGAACGTCTTCGCCAGCTCCGGGATGATCTCGGGGTTCTTCCCGAAGGCGTCATCGGCGAAACGCGTGATGGTCGCTCCCGGAGCGACCGAGTTCACGCGGATGCCGCGGGCGCTGAACTCCTTGGCCATGTACCGGGTGAGCACGACTACGGCGCCCTTGAGAGCCGCGTAGACGGAGTATCCCGGCGCGGTCACCTGGGGCAGTGTGGAGTTGCTGGTCAGGTTGACGATGGCGCCGCCATCGGCCAGGAGCGGCAGCAGGGTCTGGGTGAGGAAGAAGGGGCCCTTGAACAGGCCGCGTGTGAGCCGGTCGAAGTCCTCCTCCCGGGTGTCCTCGATCATTGCCATGCCGGCGAATCCGGCGTTGTTGACCAGGTGGTCGAAGGAATCCCGCTGGAAGGTCTCGCACAGCGTGGCGGCCACGGCCTCCCGGAAGGCGGGGAAGACCGAGGTGTCGCCGAGGTCCAGGCGCAGTGCCGCGGCGGTGCCGCCCTGCTGTTCGATCTGCGCGACGGTGTCCTTGGCGCCCTGTTCGTTCGAGCTGTACGTCAGGACGACGCCGACGCCACGCCGGGCGATCTGGAGGGCCGCGCTCTGGCCGATGCCGGAGCTTGCGCCGGTGACGACGGCTACCTTCACAGTGAAGCCTCCTGGGCTTGGGGAGTCTGGGAGTTCCGACGAATGCGTCACTCCCAGACAACCGCCGCGCCGGGCCTACGGAAAGAACGATCCTCTGCGTCTCTTGCCTGATCCTCTCGATTCAGACAGCAGGAGACCGGTGAACTCCCCTCCGTACGCCCCCGCACCGTCGCACGGGAAGGGCTCGTCCTGGCTGTGCCGCGCGGGATCGAGGCGCTGGGCAAGGGGGGCGGCACCGCCGGTGCGCTGGACGCGATCGCCGCAACCGCCCTGTCCCCGCTGCCGTGAGCCCGCCCGACATCACCGCCCGCACGCGGCAGCCAGGGGCCGGGCGCGACCGACCAACGGGACGGACATGAGCGATCGGGCCCGCCTCGACCTCGATGTCGGCGACGCACATGGTCGGGATCTGAATCTCCTTCAACTCCTGGTCACGGCAGATGTCGTCAGCACGGGCACTCGGGCGCCGATGTCCTGAGACATCACACAGTGCGCCCGGCAGTGCGCCCGGCAGTGTCCTGGCAGGGATCGAACTGCGACCCAGTACTTAGAAGCAATTGGGGCTGGTACGAAATGCTGAACTGCCTGTTCGCAGGTGGTGCGCGAGCGTCGGGCGCATAGTTATCAGCTGCCTGGCCGTGAATATTAGAGCGCTGAGCAGCGGGGATTTCTTGCTGGCGGTCGAAACTTCGGCGGGTGCGCTGTACCACGTTGATAACGGCGCCGTGTGAAGGCAGAATGGCCTTCTGTGGATGGAGACTAGTTCGCGAGGGGCGCGGAGTCTGGTGGTGCTGGGTAACGCGTCCGTGCCGGTCTCGTCGAACTTGGCCGATGGGCAGCTTTTTCTGGCGCTGCGCGGAGCATCGGTGATACGTGAATTGCTATTCATGGTGGATCGGGAGAGTCGGGTCGGCGTGCGGCGCGCGTTCATCCGGTTCCTCTTCCGCGAATGCGGCAATATTGAACTTGAATGAGAACCTTGTCGACCGTGCCCGCTGGCATCCTCTCGTTTCTCTGGCTGGCGATCGTTGTGACACGGATCTTCCCGCCACACGGCGTCGGCATCTCGTGGCGGTTGCATTCTGGACCATCAGGAGGCCTTCCTGCGGCCAGGAAAATGGCTTACTGTCGGGTGGCGATTAGTTGACACATTCGGTCGCGGACGGTGGGGTCTGGTTCGAGCGTGATCGCCTGCTGAAGCGCGGCGATGACGTGGTCCTGAATGGTGTCCTGGGGCCAGGCGGTGAGGGCATTAATGGCCATGTTGCGGTTGCGGATGGTGGGGTTTGCCAATGCGATTCTGATCAGCGGCCAGCCCTTGCCGGGATGGGCGTCGAGGCGGCTGACAATCAGGTCGAGAATGTGGTGCGGTTGGCTGGCGTCGAGCCCGATGTCGAGGGTGGGCCCGCCACCGAGGCGGTCCAGAGGCAGCAACTGGGGTGCCAACACCAGGACGTCATCGATGTCGTCGATGAGTGCCTGCCAGAGGTAGCCATCCTCGGGGTGGGCGTGCACGCGGGCGCGGATGCGGGTGCGGGTCGGGATGCCCAGCCGCTGAGCTGGCCAGATCGCTCGTCGGAACTGGGACAGGTCCGGGTTGTCCAATGCGTGGTCGACGGCGAACAGCCAGTCGGGTCGCTCGACCAGCCGGTCGCAGGTGCGGCGCAATCGCGCGCGGGTGGTGTCCGTCCAGTTCAGGCTCATGGCGTTGTCGGAGGTGATGAAGCGGGCCAGCTCCAGAACGACGGCGACCCGGATGACGGTGGGAGGCCGTTGGGTGACGATGGTGAGGTACTGGTTGATTACTTCGGGTGCGGCGGGATAGTCGGTGATGTCCTCGGCGGGCCCGCCGAGGCAGAGGGTGGTGAGGATGCCCCCGGCGCCGTCGAGGAGTTCGTCGTCCACGGGCGGCGTATTCAGTGCCGAGTACAGCAATTGAGGCTGGTGCGGAATGCTGAACTGCCTGTTCGTAGGTGGTGCGCGAGCGTGGGAGCCATAGTTATCATTTGTCTGGCAGGGCGGTTTTCCGTGGCCTGGTGGGTGGTTTTTCTGTGCTGCGCTCGGCAGTTTTCTTGCTGGCCGTCGAAAACTGGCGGGATGCGCCGTACTGAGCTGGCGATGGCGCGGTGCCAGTATGGCCTGGCGTTCTGTGGCGAGGCTGTGACTCCGGCGATGCATGGGTTCTGGGTCGCCGCGCCCGCCACCGGTAGCGATCACCTGGACGAGTACGGGCGGGAATCACTGACCGGCGTGGCAGCAGACCTCCAGCTCCATGCCGTCCGGGTCACGGAAGAACAACGACCACTCGGAGCCGAGTCGCTGGATCTCGCCGATGTCTGCGCCGAGTTCGCGCAGCCGGTCGCGGGTCGCTTCGAGAGTCTTCAGGGAGTCCACAGCCAGGCCGAAGTGGTCGATAGGACCACGACCGCCCTGGCGGCGCCTGTCTCCGATGATGTCCGTGTCCCGCACCTCGAAGACGTTGAGCGCCGCGCCCCCGCCAAGGTCGAGAATCGTCATGCGCGGATGGCCTTCCCGAGCTGCCATCTCGAAGGTCACCGTGGCCCCGAACGCATCGACATAGAACTTCACGATCCTGTCCAGGTCAGCCGTCATCGTGGCAATGTGGTTGAATCCTGTTGTTATCGGCATCTGTGTCCTCGTTTCGGTAGGTGCTGGCCTTGACATAGTCTGCCGCTCCGGCGGTCTGCGCGCTGACCGAACGAACGGCACAGATGAAGATCGGCTTCGTGTAGGCAGGCGGGGCCCTCGATCGGATTCCTCGCCCCGGCCGCCGTGCTCACCCGCTGGCGGAGATTTCCGCACCCCAGCCCTGCGGACAGGTGTCGGGCACCCATACGGTCCGTGGGGAGGCACTCGGCGGGGCGGCATTCCACGGGGGAGGGGCGAGGCATTCACCGGGGGCAGCCCCAGCCAAGGGAACATCGCCACCCACGTCGAGGGTCATGCCGCTGCCATCATGCACCAACAGGGAATCCAACAGGCCACCCTGACGATGGGTGCGGACCAATGTTCGATCTGTGCCAGGAACCTTCCCGCCGCCTCCCTACCCGTCAGGGGGCCAGTTGACTATTGTCCATATCGACCAGGCCGGGCAGGTGTCTACGACCACCTATCGGAGCAGTCAAATACCGTGAGCGATTGATTCATGGTCGTGCTGGCACGTATGAACGGGGTCTGCCATTCGAGAACGCGCGGGCGTGGACGGCGTCGACAGCACCTGCGGGGTGCCAGAACTGGGCCATCGGCGTTGATGCGATGAAGGGGCGGGGCCCGCGCTCCTGGTGACTCCCCGATGGAGGGGTAGGTCCCTCGGGATTGTTCACGTCTACCGACGAAGGCTTCGGCTGGTACGCGTTCATCTTCGTCAACGTCGACCGCGATGGTGACCGGGCTCGGGAGCAGGCGGCCCGCACCATGGGCGGCAGCTTCAGCGAGGACTTCAAGTAGATGGTCGACAACGTTGCTGCCGCGGGCACCCCCGCCGAGGTGACGGCACGGTGGTGAGGCAGCCGGGGATGAACGCGGCCAGATCGCGGGCCAGATCTGGTGGGAGCCGACGAGCGAGCGGCACGAGCAGGCCCCAGGTGGTCAGGACTGCCACGGCGGCGATGCCCAGACCGATCAGCCAGCCACGCATGGGGGAGCCCCCGAGACTCTGGTGCCGCCCGGTACGGAGGTGCCGGGCGGCATAGGCCATCGTCTTCCACCTGGTCGGGTGGCCCGGGGGGATCGCGCCCCCGGGCCACCCGACCAGGGTGTATCGGTCAGGCCGTGGCTGCCGATACCCGCATACCACAGGCATGATCACTCGAGTCGTTGAGAAACACCTGGGTGCGTCCCTTCGGGTCCAACAACAACGGACCGGCACCACCGTGGTTGACCGATGCGGAGTCCAGCACCTCGCCATTTGTGGCGTCGTGCAGCGTGGGTGAACACTCCTCGGAGCCGTTGAAGTCAATCACCTCGACCGCTACTCGAGCTGGGGCGGTGAACGCGTCGGTGTCACCCGTGTTCGCCTGTTGGGTGAAGGGCAACGTCGCCGTGCCCGTGCCCGCACGCGCTTCTACCAGACAATCGGGGTCGTTCTTGTACCACCGGTAGCTGCCGCTGGCCGACACCTGGAAGGACCACGTCCCCTGGAGGTCGACGGCCTGCCCTATCTGCTCGCCGGTGTCGGCGTTCTTCAGCGTGACCTCACAGCTGTTGTCCGTGTTCTGGATCGTGTCGCGGATGACGATCCGCCACGGCCCATCCGCCTGGTAAGTGCCCTCAAGCGCCGAGGACCCTGACGTGGAGCCGCTCCCGTCCGAGCTGTCTCCGCCCGCGTCAGCGAGGGTTCCGGCCACAATTCCCGCCACGGCGAGGACCACCGTCGCCACGACCGCATAACCCGCATACCGCCGGCCCCGGCGACGCGTCCGGGCCGGGCGGATCGCCGGGGCCGGCGGGGACGGTTCGACTGGGACTACCTGCCCGGGTGGCGGCACCCGGGTAACGGCGGTGGCGAAGCCGACCCGACGGACCGTCGATGCGGTTGCCTCGGCGCTGTCGGCGAGCTTGTCATGGAGCGTCTGGGCCGACGGCCGCCGCTCCGGCTCACGCGCCAGGGTCCGGCGGACAAGGGCACGCAGCGGCGGAGCGACCCGGTCGTAGTCGACGTCGGGCTGGGCGAAGCGGACCCGGTTAAGCACCACCTCGGGTTGGCCGGTGCCAAACGGTGGCACGCCGGTCGCTGCGAAGCAGAGCAGTCCGCCCCAGGCGAACACATCTGCGGCGGCGGTGGCCTCGCCGCCGGCGGCCTGCTCCGGGGAGAACCACGTGGGGGTGCCGATGAACTGGCCGACGGCGGTCAACGGGCGGGCGTCGGCCGTCGCCGCGATCCCGAAATCGATGACCTGCGGGCCGTTCGCTGTCCACAACACGTTGGACGGCTTGAGGTCGCGGTGAACCAGTCCGGCCGCGTGGATGGACGCCAGTGCCTCGGCGAGCCCTACGGCCAGGGCAAGCTGGGCGGTCTGGGACAGCGGGCCGTCGGTACGCACCCGCTGGTGGAGGTCCGTCCCGTCGACGAACTCGGTGGCCAGCCATGGCCGGTCCGCCTCCAGCTCGAAATCAACCAGCCGCGCCGTGTGTGCGCTGGAGACCCGGAAACACGCCTGTATTTCACGCTGGAACCGCAGCCGATAGTCAGGATCGTCGACGAGATCGGCGCGGATCAGCTTGACCGCGACCCGGCCCTGCGGCCCTTCAGCCAGGTAGACGACACCCATTCCACCACCGCCCAGTCGGCCGACCAGCCGGTGGCGTCCCAGCATCTGCGGGTCCGCGGCCTGCAAAGGCCGCAACGGAACGCGGCTTTCACCCGCCACCACGATTACCCCCGGTTTCCTTGCCGTAGCATCAACACGTCGCTGTTACCAAACACCCGACACACCGCCACGGCTGGAGAGCGGCCCACCGCCGTAAGCTACTTCGCTGTCCGCCGTGCCGTGGATCTCCAGTACGCTCGTCGGTCGTCTCCCGTTCCCGTCGGTTGGCTGGCCGCCGCCGACCCGCCCGGCGACATACCCGTGTTCGCCATCGATGGGAGCTGGCACGGCGTGAGCGTGGGTCACCGGCCGGGACCGAGGCGGATGTGGCCCCCCGTGGCACACCCGCCTCCGTTCATGGGATTGGTACCTGTCCGGTGGGGGTCGCCTTGGTGCGCTGCGCGATGAAAGGAGGCAGCAGGGCGAGGGCCGCATCGGCGTTGTCTGCCTGTACGTCCCACCAGAGCTGGTGGTCGTCGATGTGGCAGCTTCCGGTGGTGGGGTGATGGCGCAGCGGACTAGCGAAACCGCGCCAGCAGGCGAATGCCGCCCGACACTCCTGCGAGGTGTGCCGGTGACTGAGCCGGAAGTTGGCCATGCTCACGATCATGTGCCATGGCGAGCAAGCCCGGCATCGGGGGAGTCCGCCACATACGTACGGGTTGATGGGGAAGGCCCGCCATGTTCTTGGCGGACCTCCGCCACTACCCTTGACGGGTGGCCATGCCGCTAGTAGGGCGCGAAGGCGAGCTTGCTGTTATCGAACGCATCCTGGCGGAACTTGGCGGGCCGGCACAGGCGACGCGTACTCCCATGGTCATGCAGGTCATCGGCGAACCGGGTATCGGTAAGTCGCGGCTGCTTGCAGAGGCGGCCGGACGCGCCGACCAGCGGGGCTTCCTCGTCCTGGAGGGGACGGCCTCGGAGTTCGAGGAGGACGTAGCGTTCGCCGTCTTCGCGGATGCGTTGGATGACTATCTAGTCGGGCTCGACGGCCGCGGGCTCGAACGGCTCGAGCCCGCCGCCCTCGCGTATCTCGCGGCCGTCGTCCCAGCGTTGGAACGGCGGGCCGGCGGACCGGTGCTTGCCGTGGCCGCTGAGCGGTACCGCATCCACCGGGCGGTCCGCACGCTGCTGGGCCTGCTGGCCGAATCGGCGCCGCTGGTCCTGATGCTGGACGACGTGCACTGGGCTGACACGGCGTCAGGCGAGTTGCTGACCTACCTGTTGGCGCATCCCCCGCCTGGACCGGTGATGATCGCGGCCGCTCACCGGCCGGCTCAGCTGTCGGATCGGGTACGGGCGGCGTTCGATCGCGGCCATTCGGCGGGGCAGGTCGAGACCATCGAACTCGGCCCGCTGACCCGACCGGACGCCGAGCTCCTCCTCGGGGACACGGCTCCTCCGGGCGCCGTGGAGGCCGTGTACGCAGAGTCCGGGGGTAACCCGTTCTACCTGCTGGAGCTCGCGCGCGCGGCCGACCGCGGCAGCCACCTCCCCGGCGGCGGCCTGCGCGCAGGGGAGATCCCGCGGCTCGTGGGCGCCGCGATCAGGCAGGAAATCAACCCCCTGCCCGAGGCGGCACGCACCCTGGCATGGGGTGCGGCGGTCGCCGGGGAACCGTTCGACGTCCAGCTTGCCGCACTGGCCGCGGGAATATCCGATGCGGACGCACTTGGCCTGGTCGACGTGCTGGCGGCGGCCGGGTTGGTCCAGCCGACCGACGTGCCGCGCCGGTTTACCTTCCGCCACCCGCTGGTCCGCCGCGCCGTGTACGAGTCGGCCGGGCCAGGCTGGCGCATCGGGGCGCACCGCCGCCTCGCCGAGGCGCTGCGCCTCCGCGGGGCGCCACCAGTGGAGCTCGCTCACCACGTGGAGGCATCGGCGCAGCCCGGTGACGACGACGCGATCGCTATCCTGACCGCCGCCGGCCACGCTGTGACCAGCCAAGCGCCGCTGCTGGCCGCTCGTCGCCTCGACGCCGCGCTCCGCCTGACGCCCACGGGCGATCGCCATACGACGAAGCGGCTGGAGCTGCTCGTACCCCTGGCCACCTCGCTGGGCGCCGCCGGGCATTTCCAGGACAGCCGCCGCGCACTGCTGGAAGCGCTCGCGCAGCTGCCGGCGGAGCAGATCGGAACGAGGGTCCAGCTCGAAGCCTTCTGCGCCGGGGTCGAGCACTTCCTCGGTCTACACGACCACGCCCATCACCGGCTACGGGCCGCGCTCGACCAGCTGCCCTCGCGCCGGTCCACCGAAGCTGCCGCGCTGCTGATCGAGCTCGCCGGCGACGGGTTCTGGCGCGCGGACTGGCCGGCCCTGCGCGAGCGCGCCACGGAGGCGTTCACGCTGGCTGAAAGCCTCGACGATCCCGCCGCCGCCGCGACGGCCCACTCCCTGGCCGCGGTCGGCCTGTACTCCGACGGCGAGCCCGAACGCGGCGTGCAATCACTGGACACCGCCGCCACAATCGTCGACGGGCTGACTGACCTTGAGCTGTCCGCTCGGCTGGACGCCACCTACTACCTGGCCGGGGCCGAGTGGCTGCTGGGACGGTGGGAGTCGGGTGTCCGGCACGCTGACCGTGGCCTCGCCGTCGCCCGGACGTCCCGACAGGGCCAGTTCTTCGTCATGACACTGATCAACAAGGCCATGTCCCTGCGCCAGCTGGGGCGCCTGTGGGAAGCGACGGAGGCTGCCCAGGAAGCCGTGGACAGCGCCCGGCTCGCCGGCCATGACCAGCTTCTGGCCTTCGCGCTGCTGACCGACAGCTGGGTCGCGCTCGGGCGTGGTGACGTCCAGCAGGCGGTGGCGACCGCAGAGGACGCCCTCGTCCTCTCGGGTCGCCTCGGGCCGTCCTCCGTCGCCGCCGCCTCCGGCTGGGCACTCGGCGACGCGCTGTTAGAAGCCGGTGACCCGGCACGCAGCGTTACCGTCATCCTCGATACCGTCGGCGGTCCCGAAGCCCAACTCATGACACCCGGCTATCGATGTCACACCTGGCAGGTGCTCACCCGGGCCACCGCCGACCGCGGCTTGTATGACGACGCCCAGGCGTGGCTGGCGCGGCTCGAACAAGCAGCAGCCCGGCTGGGCACGCCCAGCATGCCCGCCGCGCTGGCCGACTACGCCCGGGGTCACGTCCTGCTCGCGCAGGAACATCACGAGGAGGCCGCCACGGCAGCGCTGGCCGCCGCCCGGACGGCCGACCGCATCCGCGCCCGCCTCGACGCCGCCCGCGCCCGCCTGCTCGCCGGACGTGCCCTCGCCGCGGCCGGACAGCATGCGGCGGCAACCGACATGCTCGACCGGGCCCGCGCCGAACTCCATCTGGCCGGCGCCTGGCGCGGCCACGACCAGGCGGTGCGCGAACTTACCAAGATCGGCATGAAGGCCGGACACAGCGCGCAACGTGGCAGTGGTGGGCGAGGCGTCGAGGTGCTCAGCCCACGTGAACGAGACATCGCCGAGCTCGTCGCAGCGGGACGAACCAACAAGCAGATCGGCACCGAACTCTTCCTCTCCGCCAGAACCGTGGAACGGCACCTGACTCACATCTTCACCAAACTCGATCTCTCCTCCCGTGCCCAACTCGGCGCCCTGCTCCACGGCGAACCAGCAACCGGCAAATCAACTGACCACTGAAAGTGGTCCACACGGGAGTGAATGCCGGCCTGTCCACCTGGCGCTGCAGAATCGCGAGTTGGTGCCGCAGCGCCAGGATCTCTGTGTCCTTCTTCCGATCGCTCATGGGTAGGAGGTGTAGCAGCGTAAAGGTGTGGATCACGGCGAGATAGGTCAGGCACAGCAGCACGGCAGATCATGATGCCACATCCGGCGCCGCCGGCCCGAGCCACGAAGGACGTCGCCGTGGGTGGACTTTCACCTCTCTGGCCTGCGCGGATGGGTTTTCGGTAAGCGCCCCGTCCGCTACGGCCGTCGGGGCTGTGGGCTTTCGCGGTCGGGAGCCACTACGGCAACCACCACCAGACCCACGACCCGGACCAGTCCGACAGAGCGACCACGGCGAGGGCGGAGGATCGGATGAAGCGTCTGACCGGGCGGTGGCGGATCGTGGAGATGGACCTGTGGGACCAGGATGCCATCGACCTCGTCGGCCCCGGGTACATCGAGGTCGACCGGGACGGGACCGGCGAGTTCGGGTTCATCGCCGTTCGCGGCTGGATGGACTGTCGTTGGGGCACGCGCGACGGCCGGCCCCTCGTCGAGTTCAGCTGGGACGGCGACGACGAAGGCGATGAGATCAGTGGGCGCGGCTGGGCCGTGCTGGGCGACGGCGACGTGCTCAGCGGGCACCTGTTCATCCACAGGGGCGACGACTCGGCGTTCCGCGCGACACCGTTCTCCCACACCAACCCGCGGGACTGGCAGTGAGCCAGTACCAGTACTACGAGTTTCTTGCCCTCGACCGGACGCTCGACGCACGGGCGCAGGCCGAGATTCGCGCGCTGTCCACCCGCGCGCGGATCACCGCCAGCAGTTTCGTCGACGAGTACCACTGGGGCGACTTCCGCGGCGATCCGGACCGGCTGATGGGGCGCTACTACGACGCGCACCTCTACCTGGCCAACTGGGGAACGCGGCGCATCATGTTCCGCCTGCCGCGCAGCTTGCTCGATCTGGATGCGGCCGAGCCGTATTGTGTCGGTGACCACGTCATGGCCTGGACCGCGGGCAGGCATCTCGTCCTCGCCCTGACGAGCGAGGACGACTCCGGCGACTGGGACTACGAGCCGCAGGGCTCGCTGTCCGTTGGGTAGGACCGTCGACGACCCCACGCACCTTGCGGCCTGGGTGGCGATGCTGTCCACCGCGGAGAGGGACAGGCTGCTCCTGCGCGTCGTCCAGGATGAGGCCGCAGCCGTGCGGATGGAGATGCTGCGCCGGTTCCACGACGAAACGGCCCCGAGCGTCGCCGCTGATCCGCCGCGGCGCACGGTGGCCGAGCTTCTCGACGGGATGGCGCACAGGCGCGCCGAACGGCAGAGCCGCCAGGTCGCGGAGCGGGCCGAGGAGGAATCCCGCCGCGAACGAGCCAGGGCGCTCGCCTATGAGCGACGGCTAGACGAACTCGCCCACGACGAAGAAGCCACCTGGGCCCACGTCGAGGCGCTGATCGCCGAGCGTAAGCCCGCCGGGTACGCTGCCGCCGTCACGCTCCTCACCGACCTGCGGATCCTGGCTCAACGCAGTTTCCGGTTGGACGAGTTCGCCCTACGCTGCGCGGCCCTCCGGCAGGATCATGCACGCAAACCCAGCCTCCTCGACCGCCTGAACCGCGCGGATCTGTGAATGCGCCAAGCAGAACCGTCCCACCGGAACACGATCCGGCCGCGCTCGATCCGACGCCTACGGGCGACGTCCACGCACCGGCTGTGGTGCTGAGGCTTGGACCTCGCTCTGAACGCCGCAGTTCTTTCAGGCTCGACGCCAGGTCGCTTTCGGCAGGTGATATCGATCCTCGAGCTGTCCTTGGCGGAACGCCTCCTTGAGGAGGCCGCGGCGGCTCTTACCCGGGCCGAGCTGATTCAGCTCGTCGCGGCTCGGGCTCTCGAGGACCGGCTGTTCGCGGCCAGGCTGCTGAGACAGGCCGGCCGGCTCGACCCGGCGGATCCCGCGGAACTGGTGCGGGTTCGCCGGCTTGTGCGGGAGGCCGGCGCGATCCCGGACAGCAATCCGCGATGGGATCTGCACCATCTGGTCGAAGCGGGCCGAGCGATGCTGGCGGAACTGGAGATTGTCGCGGTCCGGCCGCCGACCGCCGAGTTCCTCGACGTCGTCGAGGAGGCGGTCAGGGTCGGGGATCGGCTGGCTGGCTATCTCCATGACGCATGGGACGTGTACGAGACCGAACCGGGCGAGATCGGCGAGCCTCTCGGCCGTTCCGTTCACGCCGCCCATAGACAGGGGGTGAAGCCCTCCAAAGAGCCACCGCCTGCAAACGACGACCCCAACATCACGATCGGGGCTCACGCCATCCGCGGGCGTTGCCCCCCGACTTCGCGTGCTGCCCTCAGCAGCGCAGGTGCCGCGCCGCCTCGCAGAGCGCCTCGTCGACCGGCCTCGGGGTGCGCCCGAAGACGGCGATGGTGGCGGTCGAGTCGAGGACGAACGGCCGGGTGAACCCCCGAGCTGCCCGTATCCATGCTGGCGCGGGGCGTCATCGGTTGGATTCACCTGTTCGGCGCGGTGAACTTCGAGCTCTTCGGCCGGCTGAACACCCTCGTCGAGGCCAGGGAGACGTACTTCGCTTTGCAGTCCCGGCCGTGGCGGTCTCAGCCGCAGTGCTCCCAGCCGCTCCCCCAGGACGAGCCAGCGTAACTACCGCCCCACTTCACACACTTCCCCGGCGCGTACACGTACACCGGCCCCGCGTAGTACTGAAAACTGCCCGAATCAGACTGCCGCGCCGAACTACCTTCCACCTGCACCCACGCACCCATCGACTCGGCCACCCCCACACCCGACCCCGACTTCAACGTCACCACACAGTTCCGACTACCGTTGTACAGCAGATAGATCACCGCCGTGTCACCCGCCAGAGAATGCCGGTCGATCTGCGAATACCCCGACCCACACACCTGCGTCGCCGAGTACGGATTCGGCTTCGGTGCGGGTGCGGGTGCGGGTGCGGGTGCGGACGTAGGCGCAGGTGCCGGAGCGGGAGCCGGCGCGGCCGGAGGCGCGGGGGCCCGTGCACCCTGGGATGCGGGCGGAACCGTCGGCGCGGGCGCGTCGGCGGGCGCGAGCGACCCCGAACCGTCGGGCTTGGACCCCGAACCACCGAGACCCGAGGTGGGCACCTGCCTCGACGGTTCCCCGCCGGCCTCCGGGGCGACCGGTGCCACGGAGCTGCCTGCCACGCCGACTTGCTGGGACGCGGATCCCGCCGTGTCCTGTTCCGGACGGACCCCCTTCGGCCCCTCCACGATCTCTCCGTCCGCGTCACGGAGATTTCCACCCGCCGACCCCGAACCGTTCGACCCCGAACCGTTCGACCCCGACGAGGTCCAGACGACCACCGGAACCGCGATGATCAGAGCGGCCACGCAGGCCGCCACCACAAGCAGAACGTTACGGCGCCGGCTGGGACCCGATCCCGGGCCCACGGCGGCCCCGCTGACAGGATCGGACGCATCCGGCCCCGGGCTCGCTGGCGGGACGACCGACGGCTGGGCGCGCTCGTCCTCGCCGAGCGGATACCCCTCGGATGGATGCAGGTAGCCGCCGCGCCCCGTCTCGTCGTCGGTCCCCGGCGGCGAGGACAGGTCCTGACGCGGATCTTCCACCTCAGCCAAGGACGGCCCACCCGGAGGATCACCGGCCGGACGGGACACCGCCGGCTCGCCACCGGATTCGTTCCCGCAGACCGGCCTGGTCGGGTTCGTACCGTCGGGCTCCGATGTCGGTTCCTGCATCGCCGGCGCTCCTCGGCAAGTAGGGGCAGAACGTCCGAAAGCTTGTCAGGACCGGATCAGGACCGGTCGATGTGGGGTCACCGGCCGGCCATGACCGCAGCGAGGTCGACATCGGTGAGCTGCTGATCACTTTGCGCGGTCAGGGCTGGCCCAGCGGCGTGCGATCCCGCAACGTGTCGCTCCGGCCCGACGGAGTTCGCTCGTACCTGTTCACGATCGCCAGAAACGTCATCACCGACGCCTGGCGGGCCGAGCGGCGACGGCCGTCATTCGGCGACGACGGCGGCGAGGTCGTGGCGGCCGCCCCCGCCGTCGACGACGTGAGCCAGGCCATCGAGGAGTGGGTGGTCGCGGAGGCGCTAGGTCGTATTTCGCCCGCGCACCGGGCTGTCGTCCAAGAGCTGTACTACGAGGGAAGGTCGGTACGCGAGGCGGCAGCCCGCCTGGCACTGCCAGAGGGCACCGTCAATATGCGATCCGCGCGCTGCGTGACGCCTCCGAGGAGATGGGGGTCGGTCGATGACACCCGAGCACGACGAGGTCCGGTTCCTGCTCGGGGCCTTCGTCCTGGGCGGTCTGGACGTCGACGACCGGAACGCCGTCGAAGCCCATCTCGCCGGCTGCGCCGGATGCCGTGCCGAACTCGACGAGACGGCGTCGGTTCCCACGCTGCTCCGGCGTCTGCCGGGCACTGCGGGGGCCGGTGAACCCTCTGGACAAGCTGCTCCAGCGGGTGCGCGCCGACGACGGTCGGTTCACCGAACCCGCTCCCGGCGCCTCGCGGCGGTCGCTGCTGTGCTCGTCCTGTGCGCCGGAATCGGTCTCGTCGTGAACAGTCCCTTTGCCAGGGCACCGAGTGGGCCCTCCACCTCCTTCGTCGCCGCGACGGGCACGGCGATCACTGGCCGCGCCACGCTCATCACGAAACCATGGGGAACGTCGCTGGCCGTCGCGTTCGACAGCCTTCCCGGCAGCGGCCCCTTCGCACCGGAGGTCGCCAGCGTCGACGGCACGACGGAACGAGCGGCCAGCTGGTCGTCGACGCCGACAACGAAGGCTGATGTCGTCGGAGCGAGCTCGATCCCAGCGGATGCCATCGACGCGGTTCGAGTCGTCGACCGTGACGGCTTGGTGCTCGCCGTCGCTCACCCGCGGGGCAGCGAGTAGGCCACCGTCGCGTCTAGATACGGAGCCTCGGACGGAGCTGTGATTATCGGTGCGACCTATCGGCTACCCACAGCCGGTTCGGCCGGTCCGCGGCGAAGTTGTGTCGGATCAGAGTCCGCGAGCCGCTCGGCCGCCGGATCCGACACCGTGGTCCGCCGCTTGTGGGTCCGCCGCTTGTGGTCACCGCGGACCGCGCCGACCAGGTCCAACTCGCCCATCAGCCGCTCCACCGTGCGGTTCCCAGCCTTGTCAGTGGAACCGCTATAGCCATTTCTGCCAACCGGCTGCGAGACGGAATGTTCTGTATGTCTCTATTTGGGTGATAATTGAGTATAAATACCCTGTGTGGGGCTGGTGGCCGGGCCTGGCCTGGTTGGTGGTGGTCGGGTGAGTGGGGCGCGAGGCCGAGGGGCGAGTCGTTCTACTCCCGAGTAAACATTGGCAACGTCATGATCAGCGGCTATAACCCTCTCTGAGAGATCTCGGTGTATTCGCTGCTAGTGACGCTGCACGGACCGATTCGGTCGTTGTCATGCCCTCTCCAGGACCAAGAAAGCGAGCTGCGTCGTGCTCACTGCTGCGAGACGAGCCGGACGGAGCCTACTGGTGATCTTACTCGTCACCATGGGCGCGGTGGCGTTGCCGGGCCTGGCGCCAGGTTCGGTGGTCTCGGTCATCCTCGGCGAGAACGCGACCCCGGAGGCGATCGCAGCACTGAACACGAAGCTGAGCATGGACAAACCGCTGTGGTCGCAGTACCTGAACTGGCTCTGGGATGCGGTGTGCGGTGACCTGGGCGCCTCGCCGGTGACCGGGCAACCTGTCGTCGTCGAGGCGATCGTCGAGCGGCTGCCGATGACGTTGGAACTGGCGGCGTTGGCACTTGTTTTTGCTCTCCTCGTCGCCGGGGCGCTGGCCGTGGTGTCCGCGACGTGGCCCGGGACGGCGATCGATCGGGCGATCACCGCACTGTCCTCGGGTCCTCTCGGTACCCGCCTTCATTGCGGGTCCCGTGTTGACCTACGTCTTTGCGATGCAGCTTGGCCGGCTGCGGTGACGGGGTGGTCCCACCCTCGCCTGGTCGTCGCGGGAGTTCGTCATGGCCGAGCGGAACATGGGCGAGAGCCGCCGGCGGATCCTGTCAAGGGAGATCCTGCCCAACCTGTCGCCCCCGTTGGGGGCCTACCGGCCGATCGTGATGGCCGCCCCAATCGTGGCCGAGGGGCCGTTCAGCTCCCTGGGCATGGGCATTCCGCCGCTGCAGCCGAGCTGGGGCGGGATGATCTCCGATGGCAAGGATGCGATAACCGATGCCCTCCACATGGTGTTCGTCCCGCCCCCCGTCATCTCCTTCACCGTGTTCGCGCTCAACGAAACAGGCGACCACGCCACCAGTTCGGCCACACTCTGCACGACTGACCACCCGCCCGTAGCCGGGCGCCACCTGAGCTAGCCGTCCCCAGTCCCCGCGCCCTTTGCCGCTTTACCGATCCCGAACACTGATGAAAGGTCCCCTGATGATTCGTAAGACGCGATTACTCGTCACCGCTGTCGCATGCTGTGTGGCGCTCCTCCTGGCCGCATGTGGCGGCGGCGGTGATACCAGCCCGTCCACGGGCGTCTCCGCCAAACCGGTGGCGGGCGGCGAAGGGCGGATCCTCACGCTGAGTGATCCGCGCACTCTGGATCCGGCGATCCTCGGCAACGC
>NZ_JALKFY010000834.1:0-21479 GCF_023242985.1 Frankia sp. Mgl5
GGTGCCCGGAACAGCGGTGCCCGGAACAGCGGTGCCCGGAACAGCGGTGCCCGGAACAGCGGTGCCCGGAACAGCGGTGCCCGGAACAGCGGCGCGTGGGGTGCGTCGGGCGGTCGTGGACGCCGTGCGGGCGACCTACGGGCCGGCCGGCTGGACCGCCACCATCTTCGTGGCCCAGTCGGCGGTGGTCGCCACCGTGGCCTTCGTCGTGGTCCTCGTCGCGATCGCCGCCGGCATCCCGATGATGTTCGTGGCGCTTCTCGGCCTCCCACTGGTGTGGTTCGCCCTGTTCAGCGCGCGGATGGCGGCGGTCGTGGACGCCTGGCGGTTCCGGGTGGTGCTCCGCCAGCGGCTGTGGCTTCGTCCCCCGCCGGGCTCGGTACCCCCCGGGACGCCCCCCGCCGACACCCCGAGCTGGTTCCGCCGCGGCTGGCTCCGGCTGCGCGGCCGGGGGAACTGGCTGGAGGTCCTCTACGCCCTGGTCGTCCTGCCGCTGTTCGGCTGGCTGGGCGCCTGGGTGGTCTTCTGCGCGTGGGGCGGCGGGCTGTCGTTCCTGATGTTCCCGCTGTACGGGCACGCGCTCGCCGACGGCGGCCGGGTCTTCGGGATGAACCTGGGCTACGGCGGCTCGCTGGCGTTCCACGTGGGCGTCGGGCTGGTCGTCCTGCTCGCCGCGCCGTGGATCGCCCGCGGGGTGGTCACCGCGCACCTCGCGCTGGCGCGGCTGGTGCTCTCCCCACCGGGCGATCCCGAGCTACTGGCCCGGGTGGACGACCTGGAGTCCAGCCGGGCCGGGATGGTCGCCGCGGCCGCCGCCGAGCGGCGCCGCATCGAGCGGGACCTGCACGACGGCGCCCAGCAGCGCCTCGTCGCCGTCGCGATGACCCTGGGCCGCGCCCAGGCGCGCTTCGCCGACGACCCGGACGGCGCCCACGGGCTCATCGCCGAAGCCCACGCGGAGACCAAGCGGGCGCTGGTCGAGCTGCGGGACCTGGCCCGCGGGATCCATCCGTCCGTGCTCACGGACCGCGGGCTGGACGCCGCGCTGTCGGGCCTCGCCGCCCGCTCCCCGGTACCCGTCACCCTCGACATAGAGGCCACACCGCGGCCGGACATCTCGACCGAGTCGGTGGCCTACTTCTTCGTCGCGGAGGCGCTGACCAACATCGCCCGCCACGCGCAGGCCCGGCACGTCCGCATCGCCGTGCGCCGGGCCGGGAACCGGCTGACGGTCGAGGTGTCCGACGACGGGCGGGGCGGGGCCAGGGAGGGCGCCGGCTCCGGGATCGCCGGCCTGCGTGACCGCGCCCGCGCCGTCGACGGCGCGTTCGAACTCGTCAGCCCGCCCGGTGGCGGGACGACCCTGCGGATGGAGCTGCCATGCGGGGACGCGACATGACCGGGGCCGGCCGGCCCGGGGCGGTGAACCGGTGAACATCATGATCGCGGAGGACTCCGTCCTGCTGCGGGAGGGGCTGACCAGGCTCCTCGAGGAGGACGGCTGCACCGTCACCGCCGCGGTCGGGGACGGCGAGAGCCTGCTGCGGGCGGTCGCCCGGATCAAGCCGCAGGTGTGCGTCGTCGACGTCCGCCTGCCGCCGACCTTCACCGACGAGGGCATCCGCGCCGCGCTCGTCCTGCGCCGGCAGTGGCCGGACGTCGCGGTGCTCGTGCTGTCCCAGTACGTCGAGGAGCGCTACGCCGTCGACCTGATCGCCGGGCAGGCGCGGGGAGTCGGCTACCTGCTCAAGGACCGGGTCTCCGACGTCGCCGACTTCCGCGAGGCGCTGCACCGGATCGCCGCCGGCGGCACCGTGCTCGACCCGGAGGTCGTCACCCAGCTGTTGCTCCGCTCGCGCCGGCGGGACCCGCTCGCCAGCCTGACCAGACGGGAGTCCGAGGTGCTGGCGCTCATGGCGCAGGGCCGGTCGAACACCGCGATCGCGGCCGCGCTCGTGGTCACCGAACGGGCGGTCGAGAAGCACGTGACCGGCATCTTCACCAAGTTCGGCCTGGCCCCGGCCGAGGACGACCATCGTCGCGTGCTCGCCGTCCTGCGCTTCCTGGACTCCGCCGCCGGCGGCGGAGTCGGCGGCGCCGGCGCCCGCGGCGAGCAGCCGTCCCGTCCGGCGAGCGCGGGGCGCGGCGATGTCTGAGCCGGGCCGGCGGGCCGCGCTCGCCGTCGGCGCGCTGCTCGCCGTCGTGGGCACCGCGGTCTGCGGCGTGCAGACCGTCGACGAGACGTCCGGCGAGGTGCGGCGGGTGGAGCACCGGGTGTTCTCCGGTGACGTCCAGATGGTCCGGGTCCACACCAACTCCGGCCGCATCCAGATCGCGGGCGCTGCCGGGCGCGTCGTCGACGTCGAGGGCAGTCTCGCCGGGACGGTCTCCGTCCCGGCGATGTCGGCCGAGGTCCGCGACGGCGTCCTCACCCTCGACGCCGACTGCGGCGGGGGGTTCTGGGACTGCGAGGCGTCGTTCGCGGTCCGCGTGCCGGCGGGCATCCGGGTGGTCGCCGAAACGGGCTCCGGCGAGGTCGAGGCGACCGACCTGCTCTCCGCGGCGACACTGCGCAGCGGATCCGGGACTGTCCGGGTGGACGGTGCCCGTGCCCAGCTGACGATGTCGACGGCCTCGGGGAACCTGCGCGCGGTCGGCGTCACCGCCACCGAGGTCGACGCGTCCACGGCGTCGGGGAACGTGCGCATCGAGCTGGCCACCGCCCCCGAGGACGTCTCCGCGCACTCGGCGTCGGGCAACGTGCGGATCACCGTGCCGGACGACGGTGAGGTGTACGCGACCGAGGTCCACACCGGGTCGGGCAACACCCTGGTCGGTGTGCGAACGGACCCGTTGGCGACGCGCCGCCTGCGCGCGTCCACCAGCTCGGGGAACGCGGAGATCGACTACGCCGACCCGGCCTGACCGGCCGGATCGGCGTGGCGGCCGGCCCGCCTACCGGTAGTCCTACTGGTGGGACTACCGGTAGGTGATGTCGGACGGCGTGTAGCGGCAGTACGTCCCGTCCGCCCCGCTGCCCGTCTTCGTCGGCTCGGAGCCGCTGCTGTTGCCGGTGTAGCGGTCGCAGATACTGATCTTCCGGCTGCTGTCGCCGACGATGGTGACGCCGGACAGCTGGGCGGAGTCCCCGTAGTTCGTGTTGACGCCGACCAGCGTCTTGCCCGGCGCCGTCACGGTGACGTTGCGGACGACGACGTGCCGGGCGTACTGCTTCGAGCAGTTCCCGCACGACCGGTACAGCTTGCCGAAGTCCTGCACCTGGAAGTTCTGGATGACCATCGTGCCGGGTCCGTTGTGCTGGAACACCTTGTCCGAGGCGCCGCGGGCCCCGCCGCCGTCGATGGTCATGGTCTGTGCCGCGGACGTGCCCTTGAACGTCGCCGCGTCCTCGCCGACGTCCTCCCACCACACGTTGCGCAGGGTGCAGGTGCCCTTGCAGTGGATGCCGTCCGCGGCCGGCGACCCGATGATCACGTTCTGGACCGTTCCGCCGTCGGCCACCTCGAAGATCGGGTCCTGGCCCTCCTCCTGGCCGCCGTCGCTGACACCGGAGTAACGCCTGAGGCCGCCGTCGAACGTGCCCGTCACCGAGATGGTGCTGCTGACGTCCACGTCCGCGGTGGCGCGCGGCCAGCTCGGCAGCGGCCCCTGCGACGCGGGCGCGCCCGGGCTCGCGGAGGTCGTCGGCCCTGCGGTCGGTGCCGTGGTCGGGCTCGCGGGAGCAGACGGTCCGGCGCTCGGCGTCGCGGTGACCGGCGGCGCCGACGGCGACGGGCTACCCGGCCCGGCTGTCGGTGTCTGCGTGACCGGAGCGGTCGGGCCCGCGGTCGGCGAGGACGTCGGTGCCGGAGCGCCCCCGCCGCCCACCGGGGTGCCGTCGAACGGCTGGCACCCGGCGAACAGTGTGCCGGCCCCGAGGGCCAGCGTCGCCATCATGACGGGGACGCCCCACCCGGCCCGCGGACGCGCTCCGCGTGCCGGGCCGGCCGGTGCCGCCTCCCCGCTCGAGGTCGATTCCCTCCGGTACGTGTGTCTGGTGCTTGTTCGGCGTGCCACCAATGTCGTCCTTTCAGCGGCGGCCACCAGCCGACCCGTCTTCGCCCCTCCTCGGTGGATGCCGCTCTCCGACGCTTCCACCCGAACTGTCGCTGTGGGGGGTCGGAAGGTTGCTCTCGGCGTCGCCACTTTCCGCACAACACAGAATGCTCGCGGTCACCCGGCGGGTTGAAGGAGCCTCGGGTGGTCGATCGACGATGAACTCGACGAGTTCTCGCGCCGGGACGGGTCTGCGCAGCGAACCGCCCGTCACGGGGAGTGCTGAGGAGGCCCGTCCCATCCCGCTCCGCGGGAGACCGGCTTCCTCCCCGGCCCGAAGGCCGGGGCATCCTCCGGGAGCTCCGGTGACCTCCGAACCGCCCGCCGTCTGACGTGTCGTCCGCTCGGGCCCGAGTTCGAGCGGGACGTCCAGCTGTGTCCGCCGGCTCAGCTGCCGGCGAGCCAGGTCGCCGGGAACCGGGACCGTGCCAGACTGCGGGCGTGAGTGTGGCGGCGGTGAGTCGGTGGACGGGCGCGGCGGGCCTGGCGGGAGCCGGGATCCTCCACGCGGCGTGGGGCGCCGGGTCGAGCTGGCCCCTGGCCGACCGGGCGGCGCTCGCCGATGCCGTCGTCGGCAGGCCGGCTGCCGCGGGCACTCCGGGCGTGCCCGGCGCCGGCCAGTGCTTCACGGTCGCGGGTGCGCTGGTCGCGGCGGCCGCCGTCGTCGCGCACCCGCCCCGCCGCATACCGCGCCTGGACGCCCTGCACCGGGCCGGCGTGACCGGTGTCGTCGCGGTGCTCGCGAGCCGCGGGCTGCTGGGAGCGGCCGGTCTGACCGACCTGGTGTCCCGGGGCTCCGTCTCCGACCGGTTCCGCCGACTGGACCGGCGCGTCTACTCGCCGCTGTGCCTGGGCCTGGCGGGACTGTCCGCCGCCGGCGTCCTGCTCGACCGCGCGGACGCCGCCCGGGACGCGGCGCCGGCCGGCTAGTACCGATCGGCGGTGGGCATCGGGTACTTCGGAGCAGGCCGGAAGCGATGAATACTCACACCGGCCCGGCCCGGCCCGTACGCACCCTGCCGAGGAACCGTGGCGATTGAGTAACAGCCTGGACTCACCCAGCCGCCACGCATCGCCGGGAGACGGGACCGGCGGTCAGGCCGGCGAGCGCTCAGAACCAGCCACGGCGCGCGCCGAGGGCCTGCAGCTGCTGGTGCAGCGCGCCGGCGAGCTGGTGGCGGTCGGTGTCATGGTGGCCGACCCGGAACCGGCTGAGCTGGTCGCCGCCGGAGGAGAGCAGCCCGCCCCGGCGGTCCGCCTCCAGAACGACGTCCATCCCGTTGCCGTCGACGAGGAAGGTGACCTCCAGCTCCTTGATCCGCCGGGCGTACTCGCCGGACGGCTTGAGCTCGATCTCCTGGTAGAAGGGCAGGTCGGAGCCGTGCAGGCGGCCCTTCTCGACGTCCGCGGTGTGGAAGTGGAAGCCCAGGTCGCCGAGCGCGGCGAGCACCGCCTCCTGCACGGGCAGCGGGTGCACCGACACCGGGTCCAGGTCACCCGGGTCCAGCGCGCCGGGAATCGACAGCGTCGTCCGCACGCCGATCTTCATCCCGCGCAGGTGCCAGCCGGCGACATCCGTGATCGGCGTCTGCCACGGCACCGGCAGCTCGAAGCGCCCGGACTGCTCCTGCCCGGGCTGGATGACGAAGCCGCCGCCGATCTGCTGCGTACCGAAGGTCACCTGCTCGTACCAGGTGGAGTCGTCGGTCTCGACCTCGACCGTCGCCTCCAGCGCGACGAGCACCTTCTCGATCTCCTGCTCGACCTTGCCACCCTTGATGGTGGTCAGTCCGGTCACCACTGCGCCGGGCAGTGCGTCCGGACGGTCCAGCACGGTCTCCACCTCGGCGGCGCCGACCCCGAGCCGCGACATGAACCGCTTCATTCCCATCCCTCTTCAACCCTTTCGTCCGAGAGTCCCGCTCGTCCCGTGGCGGGCGGTGACGATCCCACAGCCCCACACTCCGCCCCATAGCTGTAGCAGGTGCACGCCGCCCCGCCGCCTCGCGTCGCCGAACAGACACCCCTGCCGCGCCCCGGACGTCCCCCGCCCCACAAACGTCACCTGGCCCGGAATGGCGGGTTCTGGCTGACGGTGGATGGTTTTCCGGCCGGGTGTCCCGACGCGCTCGGTCCGTCCTGATGCGATCGCCGAGGATGCCGTGAACGTGGCGTCGAAGGCTCGACATGATGGATTTCTCGTCCCTCCTGGGGGACCGTGTCGCTATGGGGCGAGCAAGCGCGCGACGCCGGGTCATGCGGGTGACTCTGGGGGCGGAGCCGACGCTTCGGCCCGACACCGTCGTCGGGGAGGAACCGCTCGAGATCCGGGTCGGCGGCCAGCCGCTGGCGGTCACCATGCGGACCCCGGGCGACGACATGGACCTCGCCGTGGGCTTCCTGATCGGGGAGGGCCTGATCGCGACCGCCGCGGACGTCGCGGGCATGCGCTACTGCGCCGGCAGCGAGGGCGCCGTCGACGGCGAGGGCCGGCTGACCTACAACGTGCTGGACGTGACCCTCGCCCCCGGCGTGCCCGAGCCGGAGGTCGACCTGCGGCGGAACTTCTACACCACGAGCTCGTGCGGGGTGTGCGGGCGGGCGAGCATCGACGCCGTGCGGCTGCGCGGGCGGTACGAGATCCGCGACGACCCGCTGCGCATCACCGCCGAGGTGCTCGTCGACCTGCCGGGACGGCTGCGCCGCGCGCAGCGGCTGTTCGCGACGACCGGCGGCCTGCACGCCGCCGCCCTCGCCGACGCCGACGGCGAGGTGCTGGCGGTGCGCGAGGACGTCGGCCGGCACAACGCGGTCGACAAGGTCGTCGGGTGGGCGGCGCGGGCGGGGATGGTGCCGCTGCGGGGGCTGGTGCTGCTGGTCAGTGGCCGGGCGTCGTTCGAGCTGGTGCAGAAGGCGCTGCTGGCCGGGATCCCGGTGCTCGCCGCGGTGTCGGCGCCGTCGGCGCTCGCCGTCGACCTGGCGGAGGAGTCCGGGATGACGCTTGCCGGGTTCGTCCGCGGGTCGTCGATGAACCTCTACGCCGGGACGCACCGGGTGATCCTGCCGGCGGTCGCCGCGGCCCGGTGAGATCCCGTCCCTGGATGGGATCTGGGCATGTCGGAAGCGGACGAAGGGGACGAGGTCGCCGGGCCGTCCGAAGCACCGGATAGCATCCTCAACCGTGACCTGCATCGTCGGTGTGGAGCACGACGGACGGGTCGTGATCGGGGGAGACAGCGCCGGCGTAGCCGGCTGGTCGATCACGGTCCGGGCGGATACGAAGGTCTTCCGCAACGGCGAGTTCGTCATGGGCTTCACGGACTCGTTCCGGATGGGGCAGCTGCTTCGGTACAGCCTCGTCCCGCCCGTGCCGCACAGCTGGGACCTCGACCGCTTCATGGCGACCGAGTTCGTCTCGGTCGTCCGTGACTGCCTGCGCGACGGCGGTTTCGCCCGCAACGACGCCGGTAACGAGTCGGGCGGGCTGTTCCTCGTGGGCATCCGGGGGCAGCTGTACCGGATCGACTCCGACTACCAGATCGGCCGCACCCTCGACAACTACGACGCGGCGGGCTGCGGCGAGGAGTACGCGCGCGGGTCGCTGCACAGCACGGTGGGGGAGGAGCCCGAGGAGCGGGTCCGCAAGGCCCTGGAGGCCGCCGCCCACCACTCGACCGGGGTCTGCCCGCCGTTCCACATCCTCTCCGACGACGGTCACGACGGCGGCCACGACCCCGGCGATCACGGCGGTCAGCCACTCATGTAACCCGGTGTCGGCCCGCTCACAGCCGCGATTGCCCGAGCCGCGGCTCAGGCAATCGCGGTCGGCGGTCAGGGGCGGCGCATCCGCTCCGCCGCGACGGCCGCCCACGAGGCGGGGCCGGTCAGCGGCTGGAAGTTCTCCGCGGCCGAGGTCAGCGCGTCGTACTCGGCGTCGGTCAGCTCGATGTCGGCGGCCGCCGCGTTGCTCTCCACCTGGGCCACGCTCGACGCCCCCGGGATCGCGACCACCGACGGATGGTGGATCACCCAGGCCAGCGCGATCTGTGACGCGCTGGCGCCGTGCGCCGCCCCGACCTCGCGCAGCGTGTCCAGCAGGGGCGTCAGCCGGGCCAGGTTCTCGGTGAGGAACAGCGGGTTCGCCAGCCGCACGGCGCCGGTGGGCCGGCTCGTGACGTCGTAGCGCCCGGAGAGCAGGCCCTGCGCCAGCGGGCTGTAGGCGATGATCAGACGTCCCTCCCGGCGGGCGTACGGCAGCAGGTCACGCTCCGGCTCGCGGCGCACCAGGCTGTACTGGACCTGGTTGGACAGGACGCGGTCACCGAGCGCGGCCTCGGCGGCGCGCCAGCGCTCGAGCGAGTAGTTGCTGACCCCGACCTCGTCGACGAGGCCGACCCGGCGCAGCGCGGCCATCCCGCGCATCGTCGTGCCGTCCCGGACGACGGGGTTGGGCTGGTGCACCTGGTACAGGTCGATCGTGTGCACGCCGAGCCGGTTCGCGCTGCCGACGGCGCGCTGCTCGACGACCGGCGCCAGCGGCAGCACCGGGAAGATCTTGGTGGCGATGAACGCCGCCTCCGGCGGCACGGCGGTCGCGGCGACCGACGCGTCCGCTCCCGGGAGCACGCCGTCGCCGGGAGCGGCGGCCAGCGCCTGGCCGAGGATGCGTTCGCTGCGCCCGAACGCGTACATCTCGGCCGTGTCGAACAGGGTCACGCCGAGCTCGAGAGCGCGCCGGACGATCAGGGCGGCGTCAGTCTGGGCGTAGGCCGAGCCGTAGCCCCACTCCCGCGAGCCGAACTGCCAGGTACCGAGCCCGATCTTGGAGATCTTCTTCGTGGTGGAGAGGCCAGCCGCGTAGCGCATGGGAACAGTCAACGCCAGACGCGTACCCGGGGTGAGGGCAGAGTCCGTTGTGTCATGCCAACCGTCCGGGTTCCCCGTCGCGCTGTGTGTCCGCGGTCCGACAGGCCTTCGGGCACATACAGGTTCTGCCGTGGGCCGTCCGGGCTGCTAGTTTCCGGACAGTCCGGTTCGTGCGGGTGCGGTCGGGCCACGCGCGCGACGCTCGCGCGCCGATTCAGCCGGCACGCTGACGGGAGGGAGCGCGGTGGCAACGCAGTTCAGTCGAGGGCAGAAGTCCCAACTGTCGGCGATCACCGCTGGCACCGATCTGTACATCGGGATCCAGATCAACGCGCCGGGCGAATGGGACGTGTCCTGTTTCGGGCTGGACGGCGCCGACCGGCTCTCCGACGACCGGTACTTCATCTTCTTCAACCAGCCGAACTCGCCCGAGTCCTCGATCCAGCTCCTCGGCGCCCAGTCCGGTGACACCCAGTCGTTCCGGGTGACGCTCGACAAGGTCCCGGACGCGATCCAGAAGCTGTCGTTCTGCGCGGCGCTGGACGGCCCGGGCAGTGCCGCGCAGATCACGTCCGGTTACCTGCGCATCGTGGCCGGTGGGACGGAGGTGCTCCGCTACGCGTTCACCGGCGCCGACTTCTCCGACGAGCGCGCCGTCATGATCGGTGACGTCTACCGCAAGGGCGTCTGGCGCGTCGCGGCGGTCGGCCAGGGGTTCCGGGGTGGCCTGGCGGAGCTGATCCGCAGCTACGGCGGCGAGGTCGCCGACGAGCCCGAGCCCACGCCCGCTCCGGCGGCTCCGGCGGCGCCTGGGTTCGGCGCGCCGCCCGCGCCCGCCTTCAGCCAGCAGAAGCCGCCTGCCGCGCCGGGCTTCGGTGCCCCGCCCGGGCCCCCACCGGCTCCGCCCCCGCCCCCGCCGGCGCCGCCGGCACCGGCGCATCCCGGCCAGGGCTACGGTCAGCCACAGCCGGCCTACGGCCAGGCCGGCGGCGCGCAGCAGGGCTACGCCCAGCAGGGCTACGCCCAGCAGGGCTACGCCCAGCCACAGCCCCCGCCGGCGATGCCCGGCGCCCAGGGGTACGGCGCGCCCGGCCAGCAGCCACCCGGCCACCCGATGCCCGGCCACCCGATGCCCGGTCAGCAGCAGCCCGGTCATCCGATGCCAGGCGGGTTCGGGCCCACGGAGGTCCTGCCGTCGCAGGCCCGCCCCGTCCAGCCCGGTGCCATGAACAGCCTCAACCCGTACCGCGAGGTGCCGACCGCGGGGCGCTGGACCCAGCAGAACAGCAAGCTGGTCAAGGTCACCCTGGGCCCGGAGGCGCTGGCGTTGCGCGGTTCGATGGTCGCCTACCAGGGCAACGTCGAGTTCGACTACAAGAGCGGCGGGATCCGCGGGCTGATCGAGGAGAAGCTCACCGGCCAGGGCCTCAAGCTCATGACGTGCAAGGGCAACGGCGAGGTCTTCCTTGCCCAGGACGCCTCCGACCTGCACATCGTCGAGCTCGGCAACCAGTCGCTGTGCATCAACTCGAAGAACCTGCTGGCGATGGACGCCACCGTGCGCTCGGAGGTCCGCCGCATCGAGAGCCCCGGCATCCCCGGCGGCGGCTTCTTCCACTTCGAGGTCTCCGGGCCCGGGTCGGTCGTCGTGATGACCAAGGGCACGCCGATGACCCTCAACGTCGCCGGTCCCACGTTCGCCGACATGAACGCGCTGGTGGCGTGGACGTCCGGCATGCGGGTGAGCGTGTCCACCCAGGTCCGCATCTCCCGCCAGATCTACGCGGGAGCCAGCGGCGAGTCGTTCGCGTTGCAGTTCATGGGGTTCGCCGGCCACTTCGTCGTCGTCCAGCCGTATGAGGTCTGACCCCATGAGGTCGCAGATGCGCGCCGGGATGGCTGAGATGCGCGCCGGGGCGATCCCGGGCGTTCCCGCGGGTGCGCGGGAAGAGGGGAGCAGGCCGTGCAGGGCAGCCTGATGAACAACTACGGCCCGACTCCGATCATGGACCGGATGAGCAGGCACGGGTCCAAGATCGCCAAGGTGGTCATGCAGCCGGGCCAGGACCTGTTCGCCCGGGTCGGCTCGATGATCGCCTACGAGGGCCTGATCGACTTCAACCCGCAGCCGCCGCAGCTCGGGCGGATCGCGTCCTCCTGGGCGACGGGCGAGGGCGTCCCGCTGATGACCGCGACCGGTCAGGGGCTGCTCTACCTGGCCGACTACGGCAAGGAGGTCATTGTCGCCCAGCTCGCCGGCGAGGGCCTGTCCATCAACGGCAAGAACGTCCTGGCCTTCGACGCGAACCTGCAGTGGGGGATCGAGCGGGTCAAGGGCGTGAACATGCTCTCCGGCATGGGGATGTTCAACGTCGTGGTCCGCGGCCATGGCTGGGTGGCGCTGACAGCCAAGGGCAACCCGATCATGCTGGACACCCGGGAGGCGCCGACGTTCGTCGACACCGACGCGCTCGTCGCCTACACCGACGGCCTGCGCGTCGAGCCGCGGCGCACCGCCCGGCTCGGCGGGCTCATCGGGCGCGGATCGGGGGAGGCGTTCCAGCTCGGCTTCTCGGGCCAGGGCTTCGTCGTGGTGCAGCCGAGCGAGGACGAGCGGCCCTCGTTCTCGGTACGCGGCTGATCGCCGGCGTGGGTGAGAGGATCTGATCATGACGCACGGCGGGATGTACGGCGGCCAGCCCGGCGGGATGCCCCCTGGCGGGTTTCCGCCCGGACCCGGTCCCGGCATGCCGGGAGGGATGCCTCCTGGAGGTATGCCACCGATGCCGCCCGGTGGGATGCCGCCGGGGCCCGGCGGTGGGCCGGCCGGGGGCATCCGCAGCAGCCTGCTCGGCAACCCCGAGGTCACCAGCGGCGAGCGGTTCGCCCTGCAGAACGGCAAGATGCTCAAGGCGACCCTCGGCGCGCAGGGGATGCGCGAGTTCTACGCCCGGCGCGGCGCCATGGTCGCCTACCAGGGCGCCGCGACCTTCGACGCCCACTGGGAGGGCTGGGGCTCCCGGTTCCGCAGCTTCTTCAGCGGCGGCGAGGGCCTGAACCTGATGAACGTCGCCGGCTCCGGCACGGTCTACCTCGCCAACCAGGCCCAGGACATCCACATCCTCGACCTGGCGGGTGACGGCCTGACCGTGGACGGTAAGAACGTGCTCGCGTTCGACGCCGGCCTGAACTGGGATCTCGTCCGTGTCGACAGCCAGGTGGGCATCGCCGGCGTCGGCGGTTACCAGATCGAGCTGCGCGGCAACGGCCAGGCCGTCGTGTGCACCTCGGGCGCCCCGCTGGTGATGCGGGTGACCACCCAGAACTACTACTTCGCCGACGCCGACGCCGTCGTCGGCTGGTCATCGAGCCTGCAGGTCTCGATGCAGGCCGCGGTCACCTCCAGCGCGGCCTGGAAGCCGCGGGGCAACACCGGGGAGAGCTGGCAGCTCCAGTTCTCCGGCGAGGGCTTCGTGATCGTCCAGCCCTGCGAGCTGCTGCCGCCCTACAACGCGCTCGCCGGCTCCGGCCTGGCCGGCCAGTTCGGGCTCGGCCAGGGCGGGTTCGCCGGCAACCAGCTCGGCGGGCATGGTGGCGGGCACGGAGGACACGGCGGGGGCCCGGGTGGCTTCGGCGGCGGCGGCCCCGGTGGGCTCGGTGGCTTCGGCGGACTGTTCGGAAACCAGGGCCGCCACTGACCGGACCGGGCTCGCGTCCCCGCCCGGCCCTCGCTCGGTGCCGGCCCGGCTGGTCAGGGCAACTGGCTGCTGGGGCGGGGCAGCGTCGGCGTGCGGGCCAGCAGCACGACCCCGGTGACGATCAGTGCGGCCCCCACGGTTACGCCGAGTAGCTGGAAGATGGTGCTCGGCACCGGGGCGCCGTAGAGCAGCACCGCCAGCAGGCAGGAGACCACCGGGTTGGTGATGTTCATGGCGGTGAGCGCGGGCGCGAGCGGACCGCTGGCGTAGGCGGCCTGCCCGAGCAGCAGACTGGACAGTGTGGCCGCGGCGAGCCCGAAGCCACACCAGTCGCCCGCCGTGGCCACGAAGCCGTCTGTCACGAGCCGGTCCGCGGACTCCTTCATGAGGACGGCGGTCAGCGCGTAGACCATGCCTGCGGCGACCCCGAACAGGACGGCCCGGGCGGTGGGCGACCGCCCGAGAGAGACCACGGTCAGCGCACCGGCGACGAGCGCCATCGCCCCGATGGTGAGGAGCAGCCGTGGCCGGTCGACCCCGGCCACCATAGGCAGGTCTCCCCGGAACGACAGCAGGGCGGCCAGCCCGGCGCAGATCCCCGCCGCGCCCCACCAGGCCGCTCCGGACATCCGCCGGCCGGTGCCGACGAGGCCGAGTGGGAGCGCGAACAGCAGCTGGCAGACCATCAGCGGTTGCACCTCGGCCACCGACCCCAGGTGCAGCGCGGCGGCCTGCACGCAGAACCCGCCGATGTTCGCCGTCCAGCCCAGCACCCACAGCCTGTCCTGGACGAGCTCGGCCAGCAGCCCCACTCCGGGTACGGCGTGCGCGCTGTCGGCGCGCTTCGCGAAACTGCTCCGCCCGGCGGCGCGTTGCTGCAGGGCGGCGGACGAGGCGAACAGAAAGGACGCCAGCAGACTGACGGGGACGACGGCGGGCATGGTCACCCAACCAGGATGGCTACCGGACAGACAAGATCACGGGATCGGAATTGTCACAGAACAGGATCGAACCGCGCGGGACGGTCATCGGACTGCCGCGGCCACCCCGCTGACCTCGGCGCATGCCCAGATCCGCGTGGCCCGCCCCACGGCCGCCGGACTGCCGAGCGCCGAACGCGACGGTCAGCCGGAGACAGCGGCATCCACCCAGGTGGGATTCCTCCCACCGCCGCCCGCGGTGCCGCCTCGTCCGCGCCGGTTCACATCGGGCTCGGGCTTTTGCGGGTGATGAGGTAGTGGAGGACGAGGAAGGGGATCCCGAACAGGGAGAAGGCGTGTTCGGCGCGGAGGTCGCCGTCCTGCCGGTAAACGTTGAGATCCTCGGTGAAACCGTGGACGACCAGTGCGGTGAGGGTGCCGTCGGACGGGTCACGGTAGGCGAGGTAGTGGCCGGGGTGCTCCAGGTCGCTGCGGCTGGTCAGGGCCAGGCCGCCGTCGGGCCGGGCGCGCGGCAGCAGCGTGGCTGTGAAACTGGACTGGGCCAGCGGGAAGCCGACGCTGACATATCCCCGGTCGCCGTGCCGGTAGGTCGTGTAAATGCCCACGTAGATGGGTTCGTCGGTGTCGGCGAACGAGCGGATCCAGCCGCGGACCGCCACCGTGTCGGTGCCGACGCCGACGCCGACGCCGGGAAGGGTGATCGTGTCGATCCGGCTCCGGATGCCCCGCTGGGTCTCCCGCTGGTTCATCGGCACGTTCGCCTGCCCCAGCGGACGGGCCAGCGCGTTCCGGTAGAGCAGGTAGCCGGGACGAACCCACAGCCGCCACCGCGGCACGATGTCGAGCGTGAAACGGGTGGTGTGCTCGTAGAACTCCCGGACGAGCGGGTCGACGGCCGCGGGGTCGAAGTCCGGGCCGGCCAGGTCGTCCATGGACGCGACGATTCCCACGTCGGCCGCGTCGGCGACATAGCTGCCGCCGAGCTCGTCGGCCAGCTCCCGGACGTAGCCGGTGCCGACAACGCGCGAGCGCGACTGCCAGGGCACGACGAAAGGCAGCTTCTCCGCCGGGACCCGTTCTGCGAGCAGGCCCACCTGCGCGTCCCGGAACACCAGCGAGGACGCGGTCCGATAGGCCGCCATCGTGACGGCGGCGACGGCGGCGGCCGGCACGGGGCCGCCGTGGGCGCGGCCGCGTGCCGCCAGCGCCGCGCCCACGGCGGCCCCGAACGGTGGCCCGAGAAGCACCTTCTGCGGCCGGAGCCCGAGCAGGCCGCCGACGCTCCCGGTCGCCGCCCCCACCGTGACGGGGCCGGCGCCGGTCAGCCGCCCGGCCGCCCACCCGGCGGGTGCGACGAGCGCCGCGCTGGTCGCGATCCGCTGCCACAGCGCGGGTATCTCGCCAGGCCGCTGCCGGGCGCGCGCGACGGCTTCGGAGGCCGCCAGCGCGGCCGCACCCGCCAGCCCGCCCAGCCCAGCCACCCGCCGGCCCCGGTGGGCGGCGAGAGACGCTCCCGCCGCACCCCCGATGACGGCCGCGGACAGCACAGCCACGCCGAGGCCCGCCGACTTCGTCCCCTCGTCCGCCGCCATGGGCACAACGTATCCCCGGGCCGGGCCGGGCCGTCCGGACCGGGCTGGGAACATCCGCCTGGCTCGGAACGTGGTCCTGTGGGCAGATTCGTCGAAAGCAAGATTTCCATCGAGAGGTATGGCGGACGCTCCCGTGATCCGCTGCTTGGGTTCGGTATCTATACTTCCCGTGCGGCAGCAAAAGCCGCGACATCGGGGAGGCCGTCGTTCCCGAGTGCCGAACATTTCCGCGCCGCGGTCCAGGACGCGATACGGAACGCCTTTTCCGCCGGCGCTCCGGTCGCGATCGCCCAGGCGAAGGCGCCGTGGAAGGTGTCACCTGCGCCACAGCTGTCGACCACCGTTACCGGATGGGGGTCGTACGAGTGTGCGCCGGAGGCATCCAGGTAAATTCCGCCCAGTTCACCACGCGTTGCGGCGAGCACCGCCGGCTGAAAATCGGAGTAGACCTTCCGCATGCCATCCTCGAGGCTCTCCTCGGGATGCCTTGCGCTGAAGAACTTCTCCGGGGCGATGATGTAGTCTACTCTAGAGAGAAACTCTTCGCTTGACTCCCGGTACGATCCTGTATCGATGATCACGGGTATTTCGAACTTGCGGCAGGAATCGATCGCGGCTCGGCTGAGCACCGGATCGGTACAGTCCAGCAGGGCCGCCGCCGCACCGCGGAGAGTATCGTCCACTGCATCGAGAAGCTGCTGGTTCGCCCGGGGCTGAGGCGTCCAGATGATGGTGCGGCTGCCACTGTCTTCGGCGACCATCACGCAGGAGTGCTGGCTCGGTTGGTCTTCGGGGAAAAGGGTCAGGCTCAGCGGTTCACGGCCGAACTCGCCTCGCAGGACGTCGGCATGCAGATCATTTCCGCACATCCCCAGAGCGCGGACATCGCCGCCGAGGCGCCCGGCGGTGATCGCACTCCGTCCCGCTGGCCCGCCAGCGACGACACGGTGGGCCTTAGCTGCATTGGTGCTGCCCTCGACAGGGTGACTCTCCAATACGTACAGATAGTCGATCGTCACCATGCCGACCATGGCGATGACCGGCGAACTCACTGGCTGAACCTGCGAAGAATCCACTCGCAACCCTCCTCGGCGGACGCGGGCACGCGCGCGTTCCTGATGTCCGCGGCCTCGGCCACCGCTCGCGTCCCCACGATCACGGCATGGTCGTGTCGGCGCAGCAGCGTCGCGGGAATCCCGGCCGTCTCCGGATAGTGGGCCATCTGGTGAATGATCCGTGCCTTGCTCCGATCGAATCCGAGGACCATGAGCCCGGGGGACTCGAGGGCCGTGCCGAGACCCACCGTGATCACGGAACGTGACGGCTGGTTCGGATCGATGTACTTCCTGCCCTGCTCGCTCAGCTCCACGATTCGACAGCCGTCGCTCACGATCTCTTCGGGGTCGGAGTACGAACCGACCTCGTAGCCGAGGACCTCGCCGGCAGGGGAGACCGACACGGCGTGCACCGCGGGTGGCCAGAGCCGCAGCACTCGTTGCGTCCGGAGGATGGGATCATCGTCTGTGATCTGACCCGTCAAGAGATTCAGCTGACTCTCGCTCGGGCCCAGGCCTTTCTCGTTCAGCGGCTCGACCAAGGTTTCGACCACGTGGCGAGTGCGTGACGTGTAGTGACGCTCGTGCACGCCGAAGGTCTCGGTGTCCGAAACGAGACGTGCGTCACCGAAAGGGTGTGGTGCGTAGTCTCCGGCGACTCGGAGCATCCCTCGGAAGAGCTGTGTGGCGGCTCTTCCGGTGGGCAGGACAAGGCTCCGGTCCGGCGATTCCTGTGCAATGCGAAAATAGCTGTGTGCGGCAGCGTCGGCGGCGACCCTTTCATTTTCGAAGGCGATGAACTCGGCCGGCCAGCCCTCGACCGGGACCTCCGTCGAGGGCAGGGCCGTCCGATCGATCTCGTTCGGTTCCAGATCTCTGCCCGGCGAGACCGGGTTCTTGAGGTCCTGAACAAGCGTGTCAAGTGTGGTGTCGCGCTTGTCGAGCCAGTCGATCCACTGGGTCGCGTTCAGAAAATATCCCAGTTTCTCGGGTTCGACCTTCTCGAGTCGCACCCAGTAGATCGGTATGCGCGCTTTATCTGCGAGTAGTATTTCCCTCTTCACGTGCATACTCGAGTCGGCGGACGAACAGAACAGTAAAACGAGGGCGGTGGAGTTTTTGATGGCCCGTGAGATCTCGGCATCCCAGTCTGACCCCGGCGGGACGTCGCGGGGGGCGTACCAGGTAGTGATCGCGTGGCGGGCGAAGTAGGCGGCCAGATGCTGTACGACGGCCTTTTTGCTGCTGTGATAGCTGATGAAAACGGCCATGCGGACCCTGCCCCGTCGCGAAGATCAGAATCGGTGCTTCGACGTATGGTACCCGCGCGTGACACGAAAGTGCCCGTATCTCGTCGGGATCCCGGTACGTTCATCAACCGTGTCAGCGGCAAAAGGGCCGCCCATGCCCGCAGCGGATGGGGCTGAGTCGAGGGGCGAAGCCTGCCAGAAGCGCCGGTCGGCAGGTGCCCATCGGACGCCGGCGCATGGACCGGTACTGCCTCCAGATGAAGATCTGCGTGGAAGCCGACGGTTCCTCCCCCGACAACGTCCGTGCGCGGGCCGACGACGCGCTCCGCGACGACGAGCGCTACGAGATGGGGATCACCACCTGGCGACACATCGACGCCGAGGTCGAGGCCAACCCGACCGCGGCCGCCGACGGCCTGGCTCGGCGACTGGCTCGGCGAAAAGGCGGCGAGTTCCTCCGGGGCTGGACCAGCCGGCGGCTGGTCCCCGTCGCGCACCTGCCTCCGAGCCTGTCCTACCTGGCGGGTCGGTCGTGATGATCCCGACGCTGCAAACCACGCCGGTCGTGTCGCTGGTGCCGTCGGTATAAGAAGGCATTGGCCGGCTGACGGTCGCCTCCCGCGCCGAACAGTAGATCGGGTCAAAGCATCCTGGCCAGCGTGGGGATCCGGCGGTCCGTCAGGGGCTGACTTCCCAGAGCCGACGTAGAAGGCGGTCCGGGGGTCCGACAGTGCGAAGACCCGGCGCAACGTTGACTCGTTCGCGGGACCAGGATCCCAGGCTGCCTGACCCAGCAACCCCTGTATCCCGTCCGGCGACCGCTCGCCGGCCCGCATCCACTGCAACGTCAAGCAGGGGGCGGTCGACATCGGAGTCAGGCTCCAAGACCCCTCGAGCTATTGGCAGCTTCGCGGTGCGGGCTACACTCCGGTCCCCCGGAGATCCTCTGGTTTTCGGGAAGAACCATGACGATCCATACGGGGGTCCGATGACTGAGGCAAACTATCCGACGGGCAGTGAACAGATGGCTGCGCCGCGCGCCGACCTGCGGCCGGCTCAGATATCGGATCCGCCGCTATCACCCCAGCCCGGCCAGGCCGTCGCCTCGGCCCGGCCTCCGATCGGCGCTATTTCTCTCATCCCGCGCAAGCAGGGCGCGTGGGGCCTGTGGTGGCTCTGCGTGATCACGTTCTCGATCTACTACTTCATCTGGTACGACAGGATCAACAGCGAGCTGTCCGCGATCCTCGGCCAGCCGCGCAGGGCGAACAGCCAGTGGTGGAACCAGATCATCCCGTTCTGGAGCCTCGTCGGCCTCGGCGCCACAGCCAAGCGACTCAACGCCGCGCATGCGCTCGTCGGCTCACCGACCCGGGTCGGTGTCTTCACGTCTTGGTTCTGGGCACCTGGTTGGTTCGGCTCGCAGACCCGCTATCTGCAGCGACGCGTCAACATTCTGCATGACGTGCTGGCCTCGCGGACCGCCCGCCCGGGGTACTGATCCCGTGTTGCCCGGGGGCAACAGGCAGGACGGCTGACCACGGCGGCGGGTCGCACGATCTCTCCACTGTGGTCCGCTGCGCCCTGGACATTTCTTCGCGGTTCGGATGAGTTGCACTCGGCCCGTCAAGTTGAGCAAGCTCCGCCGGCTGTCCCGTCAGTTGGTCATCAGCGACGCCGCAGCGGTGGCGCCAAGATCCCAACATGCCCACGGTCGGCGGCGGCCAGATCGCCCGCGAGGATGCGTGGATTTCCGTCCCTGGTCCGTCTGGCGTCCTAACGTGATGGTGACGGCAGGGCTGGCTGCTGCGCAGGGAGATCCCGAGCCGTCCCTTCCCTACCCCGCCGCCGCTTCCCGCCGACGCCCCGCAGTGACGGCGGAGTCGATCAACCCTCAGTCGGTATCCAGGTGGCGGCGGACAGGGTCCGCGTCGAGGGGCCGTCGGGGTCGTTGTCGGGCCGGTTGCCGCGGCTGACCGACCGCTCGGCGATCCGCCAGCCCTGCGACGTGCGGACCACGGTGTCCTGGTAGTCACCCGATCCCGCGGTGCCGTCGCCGCGGATCACGAAGTACTTCGCCCACACCCGCAGCGTGTCGTCGTCGACCCGGTGGACGGCGATGTCGGTGGTGTGGTGTGGGTACATCACCCGCCCGAACGGAATCCCGCTCGCGACCTCCGCCAGCGGCGCCCCGCCCAGCTCGGCGTCGTCGGTGTATGCCGTCGGCACGGCGTCCAGCGCGATGTTGTCGAACACGTGCGGATGCTTGGCGAGCAGGCCGCACACTTCGGCGTAGGTGGCCGCGTCGACCGGCACGATCCTCACGCCCACGGTGCCTCCCCGTCGGCGACGACGGTCGGTCCGCCATGGCGCGGGTGGACGGTCCGGCTGGTCACCCGCCAGCCGGCCGGCGTCTCGGTGAGCGCGTCGACGACGTCGGCGCTCGCGACGCTGCCGTCGCCGGCGATCGTCACCAGCCTGCTCCACGCGGCGAGACCGCCGGGGACCCGTTTCACCTCCGTGTTGACGGTGTGGTGGGACGGGGACGTCGCCGGGTCGAGGGCCGGCGGGTCGATGAACACCTGTGCCAGAAGCTCCGTGTCACCGTTGTCGACCGCATGTCCGTAAAGCGCGAGAACCTGAACCACCGCCGCGGTCTCCTCGCCGGTCGCGTCACGCAGCGCGGCGAAGGCGGCGTACGTCCGCGGCAGGCGGTGCTGCTCGACCTTCACGTCGGCGCTGTAGCGCACGCCGCCGGGCGGGTGGCCGCCGGGCCGCAGGTGCCCCGCGATGTGGTCCGTCGTCATGGCCTGGACGCTAGTTCACCCGGCGACACGGCATGCCCGGTAGCCGGGAACGGGACGGGAATGATCGGGGGACCTTGGCGCCACGGCCGCCGCGTCGCTGACGGCCGACTGACGACCCCGGACCCCAGGGCTGGTGTGTCTAGACGGCAGGGATCCCGCGGTCACTGCCGCCAGGGAATACTAACTATTGCCGTCGACATTGTGGAGTACAGTTCCGAGGCCGTCTGGGGGTGCGGGCCGGTAGCGGATTCGGAAGGGCGGGCCCCCGGCATCGGTGAATCCCGTGTGCTCGGGTCCGTGCAGCGCGAAGGCGGTGGCACCCGTGGATGCCACCGCCTCGAACGTGTCTGTGAGAGCGCCGTCTACTTGGCCGTCGCCAGTGTCCGGCACGCGGCCGCGGCCCTGCGGCAGGCCTCCGCGCAGGCCGCCATCTGCTGGTCGTCGGGCATCTTCGCGCACATGTCGGCGCACCGGGTGCACATGTCCGCGCACATGCGGCATATGTCCTTCATGCTGCCCGAGTCCCGCATGATCATGTCGGCGCACGTGCCGCACATGTCGCTGCAGTCCAGGAGCATCCGCATCAGAGCGGCGTCCATCATCGCCCCGCCCTGGCGCATACAGTAGTCCATGGTGCTACGACACACCGAGCGGCAGTCGATGCATGCGTCAATGCATTCCTGCATCTCGGCGGTACGCACAGAAAGAGTAGCCACTGCACTTCTCCTTATTGAGGGTAAGCCTGCTGGAAATTGCCGAGAGCGCGACCGTGGCGCGCCTTCATGAATGGGCGGATGATTCGTCGCGCGCGGCAATTTCAGCGTAGCACCGCGTGATAGTGCCAGCAAGGCGTGGTAAAGAGATCAGGGTCGGTCACCGGCAATTCTTGGTGCGGCCGGGACTCGGCCGCGGTTCCGATTTTCTGCCGCCGTGTGGTGCGGTGTACTCGTCGCCGTCTTTGGCCGGTTGGAGCAGGTCAGTGACCATGCCGGCTTGCGCCGGCACCCTGTCCTGATGAGGATGTTGGTGCCGTCCGGTCCGACGTCGTCCCTCTGTGGTGCCTGCGAGCCCGTAGGTCAGTGTGGCGCGGAGGTCCTGAGGAATCCTGTCCTGCTGCCTCGAGCGCGTACCTCAGAATCTTTGATGACAGGCCC
>NZ_JALKFY010000835.1:0-21312 GCF_023242985.1 Frankia sp. Mgl5
AGCACGCTGCGGGCGTACACCGTCCACCGCTGGCCCGCGTTCGGATTCACCCCCGTCAGCCGGTATATCGCCCGCTCGACAGGAAGGTGCTTCTCGCTGGTGTACACCCGGAACATGTAGTCGCCGAACGGCCGATACGTCGTGGCGAGGGCGCCGACCAGCAGCAGCGCCACCAGTATTCCGGCCACCGTCATGGACACTAGAAGCGCTCCGGGAACAGCAGGGCCGCGACCATGAGAACTCCCAGGACGATCGCCAGCACCAAACCGGCGACGTTCTCCGCGGTCACAGCCGCTCAACCCCCCGCAGAACAAGCGCCAACAGCGCGAAACAGGCGACTGTCAGCGCGACGTACACGACGTCGAGCACGGTTCCTCCTCAGAGCATCGACGGCCCCGCCGTCCCTCCTGCCACTGGCGTCCAGAACTCGTGGCGCGGGGCGAGCGACGTCAGTAAAGCGTGACCAATGGCCAGATTGACGATCTCTCACAGGTTTCTAACGGCGACGCGGCGCTTTCTAACAGGACAGTAACGGCGATCATGAGAAACGCCGGGCGGGGCCGCGCCGGAGCCTTTCGCCGACCCCCGCGCCGGCCGCACCATGGGTGGGTGCCACGAGGAACCCTGCGGATCTACCTGGGCGCCGCGCCGGGCGTCGGCAAGACCTATGCCGCGCTCGACGAGGCCCACCGCCGCTCCGAACGGGGCACCGACGTCGTCATCGGCTTCGTCGAGACGCACGGCCGCCCGCGCACGGCCGCGATGCTCCACGACCTGGAGATCGTCCCCCGCCGGACGCTGACCTACCGGGGCGGTTCGTTCACCGAGATGGATCTCGACGCCGTCCTCGCCCGACACCCCAAGGTCGCCTTCGTCGACGAGCTGGCACACACCAACGTCCCGGGCAGCCGCCATGCCAAGCGGTGGCACGACGTCCAGGAGCTGCTCGCGGCCGGCATCGACGTCATCTCCACCGTCAACGTCCAGCACCTGGAGTCGCTCAACGACGTCGTCGGGACCATCACCGGCGTCCCGCAGCGCGAGACCGTGCCCGACGACGTCGTCCGCCGCGCCGACCAGGTCGAGCTCGTCGACATGGCCCCGGAGGCGCTGCGCCGCCGGATGGCGCACGGCAACGTCTACGGGCCCGAGAAGGTGGACGCGGCGCTGGCCAACTACTTCCGCGTCGGCAACCTCACCGCGCTGCGCGAGCTCGCCCTGCTCTGGCTGGCCGGCAAGGTCGACGACCAGCTCGACCGCTACCGCGCCGACCACGGCATCGGCGGGACGTGGGAGACCCGCGAGCGCGTCGTGGTCGCCCTCACCGGCGGCCCGGAGGGCGACACGCTGATCCGCCGGGCCTGCCGGATCGCCGCCCGGGGCAAGGGCGCCGACCTGCTCGCGGTGCACGTCGCCCGCTCCGACGGCCTCACCGGCGCCGACCCGTCCGCGCTGGCCCGCCAGCGGGCGCTGGTGGAGAGCCTCGGCGGCAGCTACCACCAGGTGATCGGCGACGACGTCCCCACCGCGCTGCTCGAGTTCGCCCGGGCCGAGAACGCCACCCAACTGGTGCTCGGCGCCAGCCGCCGCGGCCGCCTCGCCCGCATCCTCAGCCCGGGTATCGGCGCGACCACGACGACCAGGTCCGGCTCCATCGACGTCCACATGGTCACCCACCCCGAGGCGTGGGGGCACCGGCCGGCCCCGGCGGGCGGTGCGGACGCGGCGGCGCACCGGCCCGCCCGGCCTGGCTGGCCCGGCTGGCGGCTCCCCCGCGGTCGGACGGCCCTGGAACCCCGCCGGCGGATCATCGCCGCGGGGCTCACACTGGCGCTCGTCCCGGCGCTCACCGCCGGGCTCGCCGCGAGCCGCGGCACGTTCAACCTGACCACGGAGATGCTCGCCTACCTGCTGATCGTGGTCACGGTGGCGCTGGTCGGCGGGTTCGGGCCCGCGCTGCTCTGCGCCGTCGCGAGCTCGCTGCTGCTCAACTACTACTTCACCGCGCCGGTGACCGAATGGACCATCGCCGACGGCGACAACGTGCTGGCGCTGCTCGGGTTCGTGCTCGTCGCCAGCCTGGTCAGCCGGGTGGTGTCCACCTCCGCCCGCCGCTACGAGCAGGCCGTGCGCGCCTCCGCCGAGGCCGCGACCCTCTCCGTGCTGGCCGGCAGTGTCCTGCGCGGCGAGGACGCGCTGCCCGCCCTGCTCGCCCGGGCCCGGGAGACGTTCGGGATGACCTCGGTGACGTTGTTCGAGCGCACCGACGACGACCAGGTCGGCGTGGAATGGAGCCCGGTCGCGACCATCGCCGGCACGGGTCCCGACAGCGCGAGCGGCGCCGGGCCGGGGGCCTCCCAGGCGGGCGACGGCGACGGCAGTGAGATCGTCGACATACCGGTACGCGACGACCTGCGGCTGGTGCTGACCGGGCGGTCGCTGCCCGCCGCCGACCGGCGGATCCTCACCGCCTTCGCCGCCCAGGCCGCCGTCGCCCTCGACCAGCACCGGCTGCGCGAGGCGGCGGCCGAGGCCGCGCCGATCGCGGCGGCGGACAAGGTCCGCACCGCGCTGCTCACCGCCGTCAGCCACGACCTGCGGACCCCGCTGGCCGCGGCGAAGGCCGCGGTCAGCTGCCTGCGCGGGTACGACATCACCCTCACCGACGACGAGGAGGCCGAGCTGCTCGCCACCGCCGACGAGTCCCTCGACAAGCTGACCCGCCTGGTCGAGAACCTGCTCGACATGTCCCGCCTGCAGGCCGGTGCCCTGAGCGTCTTCCCCCGCGCCGTCGGACTCGACGACATCGTCCCCCCGGCGCTCGACGAGATCGGCCCGGCCGCGAACCGGATCGGCGTGCGGGTGCCCGACGACCTGCCGGACGTCCGGGCCGACCCGGTGCTGCTCGAGCGGGTCATCGTCAACCTCGTCACCAACGCGCTGCGGTACGCCCCCGCCGACACCCCGCCGGTGATCACCGCCAGCGCGCTCGGGGACCGCGTCGAGCTGCGCGTCGTCGACAGCGGGCCCGGCATCCCGGTGCGCCAGCGCGACAACGTCTTCCAGCCGTTCCAGCGCCTCGGCGACCGGGACAACACCACCGGGGTCGGCCTCGGCCTCGCGCTCTCCCGCGGCCTGGCCGAGGCCATGGGCGGCGCCCTCACCCCCGACGAGACACCCGGCGGCGGGCTCACCATGGTGCTGTCGCTGCCGGCCGCACCCAACCCGACCGCCGTGACCAACCCGATCACCGCACCGCTGGACGTCCCCGCCGGCCCGGCCGCGGACGACCGGGCCGGGTAAGGCGGGCACGCCGCCGTCTCAGCGGGATCCGCTGTGGATCAGGCGGGCCGTCTCACGGGCGATCTTCTGGAGCGACTCCTCGGGCAGCGAGCCGTCCAGCCTGGGCCTGGCCGGGAGCGGCGGGCGCAGCACGCCGTGCAGCACCGCCGCGATGATCGCGCCGATGACCGGGGCCACGATGAACAGCCAGAGCTGGCCCAGTGCCCAGCCGCCGACCAGCACCGCCGGCCCGATGCTGCGCGCGGGGTTGATCGACGCGCCGTCGACCGGGATCGCGATCAGGTTGCCGATCGCCAGGGCGAAGCCGATGGCGGGACCGGCGGCCCCGAGCGGAGCCCACAGGTCGCTGGCCACCAGCACGGCGAGGACCAGCAGCGCGGTGAGGAGCACCTCGAGCACGAACGCGCCCGACCAGCCGTACCCGCCCGTGGAGTGGATCCCGAAACCGTTCGCCCCCAGCCCCTCGGCGGCCGGCGAATATCCACCGATGCCGGAATCCGCGACGAGCCACACCGTCGCCGCCGCCAGAATGCCCCCGGCGCACTGCGCGACGACATAGCCGAGCGCGGATCGCGGATCTATCCGGCGCGCCACCAGCAACCCGACGGTCACCGCCGGATTCACATGGCAGCCGGAGATCGGCCCGGTCGTGTAGACGAGCACCAGCAGAGCCAGCCCGAACGCCAGCGAGACGCCGAGTACCCCGGCATCATTTCCGCCCATTACGGCGGTTCCCAGGCCGACCAGAATCAGCGCGAAGGTGCCAAGCCCTTCGGCTACGTAACGTCTCATCGTCCTTCCCCGTCCGATCCGATACTTCGTCCGACGGGGCGCCCCATGCGGTCGTGACCGGCACAGGGCCATCCGAATCCTTCGTTCCCATCTTCCGTCCGCCCGTCTTCCGTCCTCCCGGACGGAAATTGCGGGTCCTCCTGGTTCTTTTCGGCCGATTCCGCGATACACCGACGGAATCCTGACCGGCCGCCAGGGGAATTTCGGGTGGCCGTCGAAAGAACTTTTCCGGCAGCCGTCCGAGGTGTGCGGAGCGGGCTGCACGGGAACTGCAAGAGCGTGTCCCAGCTGACGACACGGCCGAACGCGGTGCGCCGCTCACTGCCCGATCTGCTGCGCTGGCTCGACGAGCTGCGCCGGCGCGGCCAGGTCCACCGCGACGACCGGCAGCGGTGCTGGCACGTTCTCGGCCATCCCGAGGCGGGCGCCGTCCTCGCGGACCACCACTCGTTCGCCTCGGACCTGCGCGGCCTGCTGCCGCGGCAGGAGGACGTGGAGCTGTTCCAGCGAGGCAACTTCGTCCGGCTCGACCCGCCCGAGCATCACCGGCTGCGCGGCCTGGCCAGCCGGGCGTTCACCCCGAGAACGGTCGCCGGGCTGGCCCCGCGCATCGCCGAGGTGACCACCGAGCTGCTCGACGCGACCGGCGGGCGGACCCGCCTCGAACTGATCGACGATCTCGCCTACCCGCTGCCGGTCATCGTGATCGCCGAACTGCTCGGCCTCCCCGCCGCCGACCGCCCGATGTTCCGGCGCTGGGCCGACGCCCTGTTCGACCGGGAGGTCGCGGACCCGGACCAGCCGCTGACCGAGCTCGCCGCGGCGAACACCCGAGCCGCCGTGCCCGTGCTGCGCGAGATGAACGCCTACCTGCTGGACCGTATCCGGGCCTGCCGCGCCCGCCCGGGCGACGATCTCACCGGCCGCCTGGTCCAGGTCGAGGTCGACGGCCAGCGACTGGCCGACGAGGAGATCGTCGGTTTCGTGGGCCTGCTGCTGCTGGCCGGGCACATCACGACCACGGCGACCCTCGGCAACGCCGTCCTGGCCCTGGACGAGCATCCCGGCGCGGCGGCCGAGCTGCGTGCCGAGCCGGAGCTGCTGCCGGCGACGATCGAGGAGGTCCTGCGGCTGCGGACCCCGTTCCCGCGGCTGGTGCGGCGAGCCGTCGCCGACACCCGGGTGGGTGATGAGGTCATCCCGGCCGGCGCGGTGGTGACGGTCTGGCTCACGGCGGCGAACCGCGACGAGCGGGTCTTCGCCGAGCCGGACCGGTTCGACCCGCGCCGCGCGCCGAATCCGCACATCGCCTTCGGGCAGGGCATCCACTTCTGTCTCGGCGCCCCGCTGGCCAGACTGGAGGCGAGGACGGCGCTGGGCATCCTGCTCGACCGGTACCCCGACATCGCGGTCGCCGCCGACGTCCCCGTCGAGCACCGCGACCCGTGGGCGATGGTCAGCGTCAACAGCCTGCCCCTGGACGTCCGCCCCCGCTGATCGCGGGCCGCCGCGGCGCTCTCCTCGGCACCGGTTCCCCGAGCCCCGAACCACTCTGTTCGGCGGCCCCCGCCGGCCTTTCCGCTCCCCTGAAATCGACCGCGCCGAGGATCGTGGTGCCCACCGCCTGCCGACGGTCGTCGACGCCCGCCGGCTCATCGTCATGGCGGCCGGCCGGGCGCGTGCCATCGACAGTCACAGCGAGCTTCTGAACACCTACCCGGTGTACCGGAAACTCGCCACAACCCAGCTCCGCGTTCCTCTCGGCACCGACTCGCCCCAGGTGACCGCCCGATCCGGCATTCCGCCGGACCTGCGACTTCAGCGCTGGTCTGAGCCTTCCACGGATACACACCTTGCCGCCGCCGACCGGCGTGTGTTAGACATCTGCCCAAGACGTTTGAGCGACTGCCAAATACGCCGTGTGCCGTCCGTTACCACACTTTGGAAGGGACGCAGGTTGACCGACTGGACGACGACCGACTTCTTCAATGACGAGTCACTCGCAGAGGACCCGTACCCCTATTTCGACGAGCTGCGCTCGGTGTGCCCGGTGCTGCCTTTACCGCATCTCGGAGTGGTGGCGGTCACCGGTTACGACGAGGCGCACGAAGTTTACCGCGACGTCGAAACGTTCTCGTCGTGCAACTCGGTCGTGGGCCCGTTCGCGACATTCCCGGTCCCGTTGGAGGGCGACGAGGTCGGGGCCATCATCGACCGCCACCGCGACCAGCTGCCGATGAACGAGCACATGGTCACGATGGACCCCCCCATGCACACCCGCGAGCGGGCACTGGTCATGCGCATGCTCACCCCGAAACGTCTCCAGGAGAACGAGGCGTTCATCTGGCGTCTGGCCGACCAGCAGCTCGACGAGTTCATCGCGGACGGCCGGTGCGAGTTCATCCGGGCGTACGCACAGCCCTTCTCCATGCTGGCGGTGGCCGACGTCCTGGGCGTTCCGGAGTCCGACCACCAGCGGTTCCGCGAGGGATTCGGGCTGACCGTCAGCCCCGGCCAGATCGGCGCCGGCGAACAGACCGACGGCGAGCTGAACGCGCTCGGCTGGCTCGACGCCTGGTTCGCCCGCTACATCGAGAGCAGGCGGCACGAGCCGCGCAACGACGTGCTGACCCAGATGGCGGCGGCGACCTACCCGGACGGGACGACGCCCGAGGTGATCTCCGTGGTGCGGGCGGCCACCTTCCTGTTCGCCGCCGGGCAGGAGACGACGGCGCGCCTGCTCGGCGCCGCGCTGAAGTTCATCGCGGAGAACCCCGGCCTCCAGGAGGAGATCCGGGAGCATCGCGAGCGCATCCCGGACCTCATCGAGGAGACGCTGCGGGTCGAGAGCCCGGTGAAGGCCGACTTCCGCCTGGCCAGGCGGACGACGACCATCGGTGACGTCGAGGTGCCGGCGGGCACCCCGGTCATGCTCCTCAACGGCGCGGCCAATCGGGACCCGCGCCAGTTCGAATGCCCGGCGGAGTTCCGCATCTCCCGCCGCAACGTCCGCCAGCACATCGCCTTCGGACGCGGAATCCACTCCTGCCCCGGCGGCCCCCTCGCCCGCGTCGAGGGTCGCATCAGCCTGGAGCGGATCCTTGACCGGACCAGGGACATCCGGATCTCCGAGAAGCACCACGGCCCGCCGGACGCCCGCCGCTTCGACTACGAACCGACCTGGATCCTGCGCGGCCTGACCAACCTGCACCTGGAGTTCACACCCGTCGAGTCGGCCCGATGACCCGCGTCGCCGTCGTCACCGGCGGGGCGTCCGGTATCGGTCTCGGTGTGGCCCGACTGTTCCTCGCCGACGGCCACCGCGTCGCCGTCCTGGACCGCGACGGCCGGGCGGCCCGGGCGGCGGCCACCGAGCTCGCCGCCATCGGAAAAGTGTTGGCCGTCGAGGCCGACGTCGCCGACCGCGAATCCGTCGATGCCGCCTTCGAGCAGGTCCGCGCCCAGCTCGGACCCGTGGAGATCCTGGTCACGAGCGCCGGCATCGAGTCCTTCAATCCGTTACTCAGCATCACCGCGGACATCTGGAACCGCATCATCGCCGTCAATCTCACCGGGACGTTCAGCTGCGTGCAGGCCGCCGTACCCGACATGATCGCCGCGGGCTGGGGCCGTATCATCACGATCTCCTCGTCGAGCGCCCAGTCCGGCGCGCCGAACCTGGCGCACTACACCGCGTCCAAGGGTGGCGTCATCGCGCTCACGAAATCCCTGGCTGTCGAGCTCGCCGGCCACGGCATCACCGCCAACACCATCCCGCCGACCCTCGTCGACACTCCGATGGCCCGGCAGGGGGAAGCCAACGGCGACATCCCCGGCATCGGCATGGTCGCGACCATGGTGCCGCTCGGCCGTGCCGGCACTCCCCAGGACATCGCGGCGGCCTGTTCGTTCCTGTGCTCCGAGGGGGCCGGCTACATCACCGGTCAGGTCATCGGCGTGAATGGTGGAATGTATATTTGATCTAAAATACCGGCAGGCCGGGTTCGCAACCAGCGGCCCCGGGTGGGATATGACAGGGAGATGGTCAGCCAACGCCAAGCTGGTTCGGCCGCGTCGAGCACCCGCGACCAGCTGCTCGACGCGGCGGAGCAACTGATGCTGGAGGAGGGCTACGCCGCGGTCACCTCACGTCGCGTCGGCGCCCGGGCCGGGCTCACCCCCCAGCTGGTGCACTATTACTTCCGCACAATGGACGATCTTTTTCTGGAGATCTTCCACCGCCGCGCGGACGTCGGCCTGGAGCTCTTCCGAGCGGCGCTCCAGAGCCGGCCCACACTGCGGCAGCTGTGGGACCTACGCGACACGGGAATGACGACGCCCAGGTTCAATCTCGAGTTCATGGCGCTGGCCAACCACCGCAAGGCGATCCGGGCAGTCCTCACCGAGTACTACCGGAGCTACCGCGAGGTGCAGCTCGCGGCATTCACGGCCGCTCTGGCGGACCTCGGTGTCCCGCCGGAACGTTGCCCACCGCTGGTGGCCCGACTGGTCATGATCGGCATAACCCAGATCATGGCGATCGACGCGGAGCTGGGCGTCGAGTCTGACAGCGAAGTTGTCGACGATTTCATCAGACGACAGATCGAAGACCTGGTCGCGCAGGGGCCGGAGCGGACCGACAGCGACACATAGCTCGTCCGCCGCGGGGGCCAGATGCCGGGCCTGGTCTGAGTCAAGTCCGTTGATTCAGAAAGGAACCGGCCCTATGCGGTGTAGAACAATTTCGGGCACGACCGTTTTCGGTTGTGATCAGCGTCCCGCAGGTAATGATCAGCCTGGCGGTGGGCCTGGGTTCCAGGTCTCCAGGCGGCCGCGCTCGGTGCGGTCAGAGGGTTTAGGCACGTGAGCCGGCCGTCTGCCATCCGCCGACGGCACCGTCGCGCCGCCGCGGCGACAACGGCGGCGGTCCTGCTGCTGGCGGGCGCCGGATGCGACTCCGGTCGCGCCCCGAACGCCGCCTCCGCGCCCTGCGCGACGCCGGGAGTCACCGACAGTCAGGTGCGAATCGGTCTGATCTATCCCGACACCGGCCCGCTGAGCTCGGTGTTCATGGCCGCCCGCAGTGGATTCGAGGCTCGCGTCGCTCTGGCGAACGCTGCCGGCGGTGTGCACGGCCGCATGATCAAGGTCGTCTGGGCCGACGACGGAGGTAACCCTACGACGAACGAGGTCGTCGCGCGCAGGCTCGTGGAGCACGACGGGGTCTTCGCCGTCGCCGAGCTCACGACGGCCGCCTCGGGCTCGGCTCGCTACCTGGCGGGTGCGAATGTCCCGGTCGTCGGCCTCGCCGCCGAGGCGGTGTGGAACGACTTCGACAACATGTTCGCACCCGACTACCTCTTTTCCTCCGGCGGCTTCGTGACCCCCCTGGGCGAGTTCGCCCGAGCCCAGGGGGGAACCCGGGTGGCCGTGGTGGAACAGTCCCTGTCGGCGTCCTCGGAGGCGCTCAGCGACCAGGTGATCTCGAGCATGACCACTCGGGGCGTCACGCCGGTGGCGCGCCTCTCCTACACCGTGGGCCAGAGCTCCCCCGAGCAGGTGGTCGCCAGGATCGCGGAGAGCAAGGCCGACGTTCTCGTCGTCCAGACACCGATCGACGGCCTGCGCGAGATCCTGCGCACGTCCCGAGCGGCCCACGTCGCCTACAAGGTGGTTCTGTCCGCGGTTGCGTACGACAAGAGCCTTCTCGCCGACGCGGGAGTGGAACTGGCCGGCGCGACGGCGTTCTTCGACCACATATCCTGGGATTCGGACTCTCCCGACCTGGCGCGTTTCCGCGAGACGATGTTGCGATACGCATCGCAGACCTCGGATCCGGACCAGGTCACGGTCCTAAACTCCTACGTGGCGGCAGACATGCTGCTGCGCGGCCTGGCCGTCGCGGGCCCATGCCCGACCAGGGCTGGGTTCTACTCGAGGCTCCGGTCTGTCACAGATTACGATGCGGCCGGGCTCATGCCCGGTGGCCTCGACCTCAGCACCAACCGGGGAAGTCCGTCCACCTGCCTGACCTTCGCCGAGGTGAACGCGACGGGAACGGGCTACGAGGTCATTCCCGGTCCCGACGGCAGGCAGCAGTGGTGCGGCACCAGGCACAGGCTCTGACCGCCGGACACCCAGGGCGCGGCTACCTCTCGACAGCCAGCCGGATGACAGGTCCAGGTTCTCGCCGGTGAGCGTCTGTCCGGTCATCGCGGGCGCCGGCTTGCGCTCACCTGGTGGAGTGAGGTCCTGATCGTCGGCCGACCGCACCGCCCAGCGGCCCTCCACCGAGCCGTCCGCCGCGTCGGCACCGATCGAGCACCCGCTCGCTCCCAGGCCGACCACCAGCGCAACCGCCGGCGGCACCAGCCGCCATGCCCATCGACGCATCGTCAGTTCGTCCCCGAGGATGTGCGCCACGTCTCCGCCCCCGACCTCATCTACTACGAGCCGTAGAACTTCCACTTCGCACCCTAGACACCAGGGATGGACGCCGCGGTCGCCTCCCGGAATTCAGGCCATAGCACCTTGGATCGGGTACCTCGGCGAGAACCGAGGTCGGACAGGCACACCCCGACCGAGGGCGCACACCGATGAGTTCGCGCTGTCCGGACAGTCCTCGGAGATGAGACGCCGAGGGCAGCGGCACCGCAGGCGCAGGATTGGGGCGTGACCACCCATCCCGACCAGCCCGTAACTCCCCGGCCCGAGGCTTCCCCGCAGCCGCCGCACCCTCGGCTGCACCCACATCCCCGGGTCCGCAACGAGCGGGCCCTGGCCGCTCGGGCGCGGACGTCCCAGGACAGGGCCTCGGACACGATCACGGCATTCGCCGGGTCAATGCCCTTCGTCTACCTGCACGCCGCGTGGTTCACGATCTGGATCCTCCTGAACAAGGGGGCGTTCGGAGACGCGGCCGTCTTCGACCCCTACCCGTTCGGCCTGCTCACGATGATCGTCAGCCTCGAAGCGATCTTCCTGTCGACGTTCGTGATGATCAGCCAGAACCGGCAGGCCGCGCGGGAGGACATCCGGGCTGATCTCGACTTCGAGACCAACCTCCGCTCCGAGGTGTGGTCGGTGCACATCGGCAAGGCGCTCGGGCTGGACGCGGAGGCCATCGAGCGGCACGCCACGGAGGTCATCGCCGAAAGCAAGGCCATGATCAGCCGCGGGGAGACGTCCTCGCATCAGGTAACACCCCCGGCGCAGAGTCGGTAGGACCCCACCCACGCCATATCACCGCACGTAGGCCAACTTTGACGGGCGCACCCGCACCGGGCGGAGTGCGCAGTTGGCCGACCCGCCCGTCGGGCAGGAGTGTCCACCCCGGCCAGGGCGTCACGCACACCGCGAGTACGGCGGCACGGAGGTCGTGAATCGCTGGGCAATGCTGGCGCGGGCGTACATGCCGCGGTCCGGGTTCGGAAGGCAGATTCCGCCGCGTGGTCGATGCAGCTCTCGCTCTTACATGGCCGACCCGATGCGGGTCAGCTCACCGAAGGCCGTCCGGAAAAGATTCGCGAACGCCGAGGCGGCTTCGCGCCCGAAGAGGTGCCGGTGATACCCGAAAGTAACGTGGATGTTGTTACCGTAACCGGCCACGCAGATAAGCAGCCCCTGGGGCATGCCGACGGTAGCGGTGAAATAGACCGAGGATATCTTCGGCTCGTCGGAGGCCAGGCTGGAAAGCGAGCCGATGTTACTGACGGCGGCAGCGGGCGTGATGAGCGGGCGCGCCGCCCGCACCCCCCACCGCAGCAACGGGACTCGCCATGGGCCGGGAATCAACTCGGCCGCGGTCATACCGACCTTGCCCGCCACACCCGCGATGGGAGGGGCCGCCGCCGCCTGCTTCGCGTGTTCCGTCTGGTCCACGACGCGGGCGGCCAGCCTCGCCAGATCCGCCCGGTCCGTCGGTTCGGTGACCACCAACGCCTGACCGGTGTTGTTGCCACCCACCTCGGCCGCGTTTCCCAGACTGATCGGCATCCTGATGCGCAGCGTTCCAGATTCCCCGCCGCGTTGACGATTCCACCGGTCGATGGTGAGGTGGGTCGCGGCCATCAGAAGATCATTCACGGTGATTCGCCGCCCGGAGCCGAGCAGCACCCGGCCGGGCACCGGCAGGGTCAACGGCTGATAGCCGTAACCGGTGTCCCGCCCGGTCCCCATGGGCGTGATGTGTCGGCCGGAGCGTCGGGCGAAGGCGGTCCAGCCGGCCACAGCCGCCTTCGCGGCCGGTGGCACCCCGGCGGGCAGCCCGACATGGGTCTCGACAGGCCCGTCGGTGACCGTGGCCACTTCCGTCAGCCGGTACTCGGCGATGATATCGGACAAAATCGCGGTAAGACCCATGCCGTCGACCGCGAGGTGGTGCGCGACAAGGGAAAGCTGGTCGCCATCCGGTCCACGGACCAACGCGATCCGCAGCGGTGGATGGGCATGCAGGTCGAAGCGGCCCGACACCATCTTCTCGTGGACGTCCCAGCCGCTGCTTCCGTCTTCGACCAGCCCGACGGAGCCCGCCGGCGGTTCGGTGCCGAACCGCCACGCGTACTGGCGCGCGCCGTAGAGGGCCGCCCGCATCATGCGATGCCGACGGCTCACCTCACGCATGGCGTGCCGAAGCCGCGCCGCATCCAGCTTGCCTTCGAACTGCACGAGAAAACCGCAGGTCAGCGGCGCATCTGGCCGATCGGAGGCGGCCAGGATCTGTTCGCTCGACGTGAGGAACCGGTCGGGAACAGGCCCCAGCGAGCCGCCCTGACGCTCAACATCGACCTGCACCGACACCCGCCTTCTCGAAGTAGCCAGCACACGTTATATGCATGGGAGGTTCAGGTTCTCCGGCCTTCCGCCATTTGGCCTGTGACGTGGCTTTCCTCCCCGACGCCAACCAACGACCGATCATGGTCGGCGTTTCGTTCCTGTGACACTCATGATCGAGCGGCGGGAAAGGTTGGGCCATTTCACGACGGTTCCGTCTTTGATGATCAGCGATATTCCAAAGATGCGGATGAGGCCATGTCCACGGATGCGGTCGACGCGCCGTTGAGGCGATCGGACGCCAGGATGGACGCCGCAGCCACGGTAACGTCTGACGATTCGTCGGCGCCGGCCGCGATCAACGAGGTGCCGGTGCGATCGGGGATCGTCGGCGCGGGTGATGCGGACGAGGTGAGGGTCGAGGCCTGCGGCGGAACCGGGGTGGATGACCCGCTGCCGCCACTGCCTCCGGGGACGAGTTCGGGCATCGTCCAGGCACTGGGGTGGACGGGCGCGGGGCCAGCCGGGGCAAGCTGGTCCGTGGGGTCGCGGGGAACGGGCCGCGGTGCGGAACAGCAGGAGGCCTGTCGCCGGGAGCGCCGGCAGCATCGCCGCACGGACCAGACCCTTGCGGTGCCGGCGATGGGCGACCTGTCGACGCTCTCGACCGCCGGATCAACACCGAATAGCAGGTCAGCCGCTGCTTAGCGCACCAGCCATGCTATCCACCTGGCACTATTGATATTCTCCGCACCCGACCACTTCCTCTACGCAATGCTCTTGTGGTCGCGCGGAGGGATGCGCTCCCGAATTCGACTCCCCGCACGACAGGGCACTCGTTCGGTGCAGCCGGGGGAACAGAGTAGTTCTACTGTGGGCACAGTCATGACCAATGGCACCTGGACGCGCGTCAGCGTGGACGATCTGCCGGGCCTGACGTTCAGCCAGGAGAGTGACAGCAAGAGCGAGGTCCGCTGGGGCGAACCCCTCGACGGCGGCAGCAAGAGCGGCTATGACTTCGAGGGTTACACCACCGATGCGCTCCTCGACGGCACGGACTTCCTGCTGGGCAGGCTCACCCACCACAACCAGACAATCCAGCTACCGACCCGCTGGCAGTTCTGGGTTTACCTCACGGTCAACGTGTACTTCGAGGACGAGGAGATGGAGCACGACTTCACCCTGCGTTTCCGCCACGAGGAGACACCGAACCAGGGTGCGCACCCGAACGACGTGGTCCAACTCCCGAAGGTCCACGAGAACGACCTGGTGGCGGGACCGCAGCATCGCCAGAGAGATGATCAGTGCTCTCTGGTTCTCGCTCGTTGGCAGCACCCTCGCCGGTGTCGTCATGCTGCTGGTGGACGGCCGCGTCAACTGGTACTCCGTGAGCATGCCGGCCCTCACGATCCTCGGTACAGCCGTCCAGAGGACGTGGCGCAATCGTCGCGCACCGGTCGCGCCCACCATGGGCAGCCTGACGAAGCCCTGATTGCCTCGCTGGCAGAGGAGCGGATCCGGGCGGGCGCGGATGGCATGTTCTGAGCGGTATTCCGGTTCACGCGAGGGCGCGGAGCCAGTGTGGCTTCGGCGGGTGGAAGATAGGCTTTCATCGGTTGGGCTGATCATCAGCCTCGTGATACCTGATTGGCGGGATGTGGCGGTTTCGTGACAGTTCAACGGCGGGCAGGGGCGGCGCGGGAGCGAGTGCTGGCCGTTGCGTTGGAACTGTTCGCCCGGAACGGAGTCAGTGGTACGTCGATTCAGATGATCGCCGATGAGCTGGGTGTGACCAAGGCGGCCGTCTACTTCCAGTTCAACGCCAAGGAGGAGTTGCTCCGGGCGGTGGTCGCTCCGGCTCTCGAGGAGATGCGGAGGGTGACCGAGGAAGCTGAGGCCCGCCGCCGGCCGGCTGATCAGTTGTCCGCCGCGCTGACGGGCGTGGTGGATATGATCATCAATAACAGCCGGCTGAACGCGGTCGTGTGGGCTGATCCCGCCGTGAGCCGCCTGACCCGGGAGGACCCGATTCTGCGGGATCTCGTGGCCAGGCTGGACCGGATCCTGGCCGGCCCGGACCCGGATGTCGAGGCGCTCGTGACCACTGTGATGGTCAGCGGCGGTCTGATGGCCGCGACGACGGATCCGCGGCTGGCCGACCTCGACAAGGACGTCCTTCGGCGCCAGCTGTTGAACACGGCGCGCCGCATGCTGGGCCTACGCGCCATCCGCGACCAGGTCTGAGGGCACATCGGCGTCCGCGGTTCACCTGGCCGCGCCGAGCGACCCGGTGAACCACACCCCCGGAGATGAATCCCGGGCTTCTCATTCCGGGTGGACGCTCACCGGGATGCCGCAGTAGCGGACCATGCCGGTGACGATGTCGACCTGGCTCTTGTCGGTCAGCCGGTTGACGTTCGCCGACTGGTGGCCGTGGGGTATCGAGACCGCTCCACGACGGATGGTGCCGTCGACCTTCGCGATCCCGGTGATCTCGCCGCTGGTCGAGCGGACGGTCACCGGCTGGCTGTCGACCACGCCGGCCGCTGCCGCGTCGTCGGGATGCAGGATGATCTCGGGCTGTTCTCCGAGGTAGTCGAACTGGGAGTTCAGATGGCGCTTCTGGCGTCGTGGTGTGAGGACGAGCGGGGCGGGAGGCTGGAGCGCGGCCAGCTGGTCGACGAGCAGCCGGGGAGCGAGGCGCCAGCCGCCCATCCGCTCGACGTGCCCGTCCACCCACGGCGCGGGAATCTCGCGGGGTACCTCGACCCAGCCTTCGGAGACGACCTCACCGAACGGGCGCCGGGCGTGGGCGGTGATCTCGGCGAGCAGGGTGTCGTCGGTGACCTGCCCGGATCGGCTGTCGGCGAGCTGGTAACCGAGGCGCTGTCCGAGTTCCGCGAGCACCCACCACACGGAACGCCGGTCCCCGACCGGTTCGACGACGGCAGGGGTGTGCTGGACGGCGACGCGCTGTATCAGGAAGTCCCACAGGCTCACGTCGGCCCGCTCCAGCTGGTCCTTGGTCGGCAGGACGTGGGTGGACAGGGCCGTCGTCTCGTTGCCGATGATCTCGATGGTGGCGAACAGCTCCAGGTCCCGCAGCGCGGGAACCAGCGTCTCGGTGTCGGGGAAGGCCGCGACGAGATGGCCGCCGAGATTGAGGACCGCCCGGATGTTACCCGCGCGGATCTCGTCGGCCAGAACGGCACAGGGCCACTCGCCGAGAAAGGACTGTGTCTCCGGGCGGCTGCGCGGGCCCGGCCCGAACGAGCCTTCGGGCGGCGAGATCGGCAGCTTGAAGGCCTCCAGCTGGTTTTTGAAGCCGGGGTGGAACCATGCGCCGCCGGGCTGGTTCATCGACCCAGTGATGATCATTAGTGACCAGGCGAGCCACTGCGTGACGTTCGCGCTGGACGCCATGGTGACGCCGGTTCCGGTTTCGATCGCGACGCGCCCCGCTCGTCGCACGCCGGCGAGGAGCGCGGCCAGCTCGTCGGCGGAGACATCGGCGATTCGGGCGGCGTGCTCCAGAGTGAACGGCTCGACGGCGGCAGCCAGGATCTCGCCACCCTGGGTGTGACGGGAGAGCACCTCGCGGTCGGCGCCGTCGCGGAGGATCTCACGGACAAGGTAGGCGAGGACCGCGTAGTCGGTGCCGGGACGCGGCGCGAGATGGTGGCCGGCCAGGCGGGCGGTCTCGGTGTGACGGGGGTCGATGACCCACACCTCCGCCCGCTCCCGCAGCGCCCGTAAGGTGCCCGTGGGGTTCGGCATCGCGACGGTGTGCCCGTGGGACACCACCGGGTTGCTGCCGACGAAGAGGACGAACGAGGCGTTGTCGTAGTCGGGCCGGCCGCTGAGAGCCGGTGAACCGCCCACCAGATCCGCGGTCAGCACCTTGGCCGTTCCGTCGATGGTCATGGGACTGAACTTCGCCGGCGTGCCGATCGCGGCATGCAGGGCCTGCGCCATCCGGTAACCGGCGGCGTCCATGCCGATGCCGCTCCCGAAAAAGACACCGACCGACTCGGGCCCGTACCGCTCGATGATGTTTCGCAGCCGGGCGCCGAGATCGTCCAGGCACTCCTCCCACGTCGTCGGCCGCAGCTCCCCGTCGACCTTCATCAGCGGACGCTCGATGCGATCCGGATGATGGTGCATCCGCGGGAGTGACCGGCCCTTCGGACAGGTGTATCCCCGCGACAGTGGGTGGTCACGGTCGCCCCGGACCCGAACTACCTTGTCACCAGCCGTCTCGACGAGGATGCCGCACACGGACGTGCAGATCCGGCAGAAGCTGCGGACCGTCCTCGTGTCGGTAACCGAGATCTCAGTCATCGTCACCCTCCTGGTCCTGGCACCGGTTCACCAGCTCAGCCACCGATCGCCGACATCGGCCGGTCAGCGAGACACGCAGATCGGTCGAGATCCGCCCGAGCCGGTCGAGTAGACGTGCGCCTCCCAAGGCAGGCGTCACCGGAACCTCCGGAGGACGCTCCGGCCTTCAGACCTGGGAGGCATCCGGGTTCCCCCGGAGCGGGGCCGTCCGAACATCGATTGATCCTCGTGGGCCGGGCGGCTCACGGCCTGGCGCGGCCGTCACCACCAGGAAGAGCCGACAGTTTTGATCACCAGGTCGGCGCGCCGGGACCGGACGCCGACGTGACACTTCCAACCTGAGCGCGGCTTAGCCTAGACGTGCGTCAAGGCTTTGCATAGACGAACGTCAAGGCCCACGGTCTTCGATCAAGCAGTCGACGGGCCGGTGTTGACCTCCCGTGAGGGGTTGGCGCTCAGGGTGAGACGGCCATATCCCCTGGCGGCTTCGTCGCCGGTGGTGCGGTCACGCCCCCGTACGGCCGGCGCCCGTCACGATGCCCACGGAGGTCATGGTTCGACCACCACCCGCAGCGCTCCGGCCTTGCGGTCGGCGGCGACCCGGAACGCCTCGACAGCGTCCTCAAGCGGGAACCGATGGGTGATCAGCGCGCGGGCGATCTCGGGACTGTCGGCGAGCATGGCCGCCGCGTCCTCCATCTCGCGTCCGTTCGCGTGCCGGCAGTAGCTCATCGAGGGGATGAGCCGGGCCTCACGGTGGAACAGCGGGGACCAGTTGACTTCCACCGTGCCCATGTGGAAGCCGACGACGACCACCGTCCCGCCCGGCGCCACGAGGTCGACGGCACGGGCGAGGCTGGCCGACGTTCCCGCGGCCTCCACGACCACGTCGTACAGGCCCGTGGTCCCGATCTTGGCCCCGAGGCGCTCACCGGCTTCGACCTGGTGCGGATGGCGTGCCTCGAGGTCCACCTCGGGAGCACCCTGGCGGCGCGCGCCGGCGGCGGCGAGCAGGCCGAGTGCCCCGGCTCCCACGACAGCCAGCCGGGTGTCCGGACCGGTGCCGGCCAGCCGGAGGGCGTGCCAGGAGACCGACGCGGGCTCGACGAGCGAGGCGTCGCGGATGTCGAGACCGGGCGGCAGCGCGACGAGCCGCTGCGAGGGAACGCGGAACTGCTCGGCCATCCCGCCGTCCGCGCTGGAGCCCAGCGCCCGATGGATGTGGGTGGGGCACAGGTTGTACCGGCCGTCCAGACACAGGTCGCATTCCATGCACCCGTAGAGCGCCTCCACGACGGCGCCGGTTCCGTCCGCGCGGACGCCGGCCAGCTCATGTCCGATGACCCGTTCCAGCCCGAACCTCATGTACATCAGGTCCGAGCTGCAGATGCTCGCTGCCGCGATCCGGATGACCTCGTCCCCGACTCCCGGTGGCTCGTCGAGGTCGACAACGGTGATCTCTCCCGCTTTGGGGCGTGCGGCCTTCACGTGCGTCGGCGGGCGGCGGGCAGGAGGGCCGGGTGCTGGGTGAAGTGGTCGATCCCGGGCATGTCGGTGCCGGGGGGCACGATCTTGTCGATGGCGTCGAGCGCGCCGGTGTCGAGGTCGACGTCGGCGGCGTTCAGCGCGTCCTCAAGGTGCTTCATGGTGCGCGGCCCGATGATCGTCGAGGTGATGGCGGGATGGCTGGTGACGAACGCCATGGCCAGCTCGGTCAGGGTGATGCCCGCCTGGTCGGCGACGCCGCGCAGGGCGTCGACGGCGTCGAACCGGGCAGGTGAGCTGCGGTCTTCGGCCGAGCTGACCGTTCCCTGCATGAACGGGCTGGTCGGGTCGTAGCGTGAGCCGGCCGGCGGCTCCTGGCCGCGCTGGTACTTGCCGGTCAGCCAGCCGCCGGCGAGCGGGCTCCAGGGGATGACCGCCATCCGGTGCCGCCGGCACGCGGGCAGGACGTCCTGTTCGATCGACCGGGCGAAGATCGAGTACTGCGGCTGTTCGCAGACGAACCGTTCGCCGCCGCGGCGGGCCGCCGCCCACTGGGCCTCGACGATCCAGTCCGCCGGGAACGACGACGAGCCCAGGTAGAGGACCTTGCCCTGGCGGACGAGGTCGGTGAGGGCGCCGAGGGTCTCCTCCAGGTCGGTGTTCCAGTCGGGCTTGTGTATCTGGTACAGGTCGATGCGGTCGGTGCCGAGCCGTCGGAGGCTGCCCTCGACGGCCTGCGTGATCCATCGGCGTGAGGCGCCCCGCTGGAGGCGGTCGCCCATGGGGTAGTAGCACTTGGTCGCCAGCACCACGTCGTCCCGGCGGGATTTCACCGCCCGTCCGATGATCTCCTCGCTCTCGCCGTGCGAGTACACGTCGGCCGTGTCGATGAAGTTGATTCCGCCGTCCAGCGCGCGGTTGATGATCCGGACGTTGTCGTCGGGATCGGTGCTTCCCAGCCGGCCGAAGTTCATCGTGCCCAGGCACTGGGTGCTTACCTCGACACCGGTTGTTCCGAATCTGCGGTATCTCACAGGACTCCCTCAGCGAGCTGGCCACGTGCTGGCCGAGCCTTCATGGCATCGGATGATCGGTAGGTCGGATGATCGGTGGGGATGAATCTGTACGGGCCTATACGACGATCGGGAGCTTCTCGTAGCCGCGGACGGTGCTGGTGTGCAGCCGTGCCGCGTTGTCCCGGTCGACCTCCCAGGTCGGGAAGCGGCGCAGGGTCTCCTCCAGCGCGATCCGCCCCTCCATCCGGGCGAGCGCCGCACCCAGGCAGAAGTGCGCGCCGCGGCCGAACGCGACATGGCTGTCGACCCGCCGCCTGATGTCGTAGCGGTCGGGGTCGGCGTACCTGCGTTCGTCACGCCCGGCGGACGCGGTCAGCAGGATGATCTTCGACCGGGCCGGGATGGTGGTGCCGTGCAGTTCGACGTCCCGGGTGGTGACGCGGCCCTGGACGGGGGACGGCGACTCGTAGCGCAGCGTCTCCTCGACCGCGTTCCCCAGCAGCGACGGGTCGGCGGCCAGCTCCGCGCGCTGGTCGGGGTGCGTCTCGAGCACGTCGCACGCCCAGCCGAGCAGCCGGGCCACGGTCTCGGTACCGGCGGCCACGAGCAGCGCGGTGAAGTCGGCCGCCTCGGAGGTGGTGAGGCGACGGGTGCCCTCGTCGGTGGCGATCTCCGCCTGTACGAGCGCCGTCATCATGTCGTCCCTGGGCGCGGCCCGCCGCGACTCCAGCTGTTCGGACAGGTAGGCGTGGAACTTGGCGGAGGCCGCCATCGAGATGTCGTTGACCATCCCCTTCTCCGGATCGAGGTGGAAGGTCTGGTCGATCGTGTGGCGGATCTCCTCGCGGTCGGCCGGGTCCACTCCGATCAGCTGGGAGATCACCATCGACGGGACCAGCGCGGCGAAGTCCTGGATGTAGTCGAACCCGCCACCGCCGACCTGCCGGTCCAGCAGCTCCGCGCAGATCTCGCGGATGTGGCCTTCGAGCCCACCGACCCGACGCGGCGTGAACGCCCTGGAGACCAGCACCCGCATCGTCGTGTGGATCGGCGGGTCCATGAAGATTATCTGTCCGGTCTTCAGCGGCTCAGGCGCCATGAGTTCGAGAACCGTGCCGTACGCCGAGCTGTACGTGGCACTGTCCAGATGGGCCGCGTCGACGTCCGCGAACCGGGACAGGGCGTAGAAGTCCATTTTCTCGTTGTGGTACACGGGCGTCTCGTCCCGCATCCGGCGCCAGACCGGATGCGGGTCGACGTGGAACTCCCGGTCGAACGGGTCCCAGTACAGATCTTCTGGCACGGGTGACGGGCCTTTCTTCGCAGGACCCGGATTCGGCGGGAAGCACCGCTCGGGCGGGTGGCGCGGCTCCTCGTTGTCTCGCCGGCCGCGTGGAGGTGGATCAGGTGGTCTGTCGCTGCGCGTAGAGGCGGGCCCATTCCTTGCGGGAACGGATGCTGGTGTCGACGTCGGTCGCGATCGCGCGACGGGCACCGACGGTGGCCCGCTCCTTGGGGATCTCGGCGAACGGGTCCCAGTTGAAGAACCGGCAGGCGTTCTGCCAGGTGATCTTGTCGATCTCCTCGTCGGTCGCACCGGCGT
>NZ_JALKFY010000836.1:0-20788 GCF_023242985.1 Frankia sp. Mgl5
CAGCCGCATCCGGTCGTCATCCACCATGATCAGAGCGCCGTCGCGTTCCACGACCGGGCGCGGCGCCGCGTAGTACAGCGGCACGATCGGGATCTTCTCCCGGTGGATGTACTGCCACACGTCCAGCTCGGTCCAGTTCGACAGCGGGAACACCCGCACGCTCTGCCCCGGCGCCTTGCTCGCGTTGTACAACCGCCACAGCTCCGGACGCTGTGCCTTCGGGTCCCACCGGTGCTGCGCCGAGCGGATCGAGAACACCCGCTCCTTCGCCCGCGACTTCTCCTCGTCGCGGCGCGCACCACCGAACGCCAGGTCGAACCCGTGCAGGTCCAGCGCCTGCTTCAGCCCCTCGGTCTTCCACATGTCCGTGTGCGTCGCCGAACCATGGTCGAACGGGTTGATGTCCCGTTCCACGCACTCCGGGTTCTGATAGACGATCAGGTCGACACCGAGCTCCGCGGCGACCTTGTCCCGGAAGTCGTACATCGCCCGGAACTTCCACGTCGTGTCCACATGCAGCAGCGGGAACGGCGGCCGCGACGGGAAGAACGCCTTCATCGCCAGGTGCAACAGCACGGTGCTGTCCTTGCCCACCGAATACAGCATCACCGGCCGTTCGCTCTCCGCCACCGCCTCCCGGAAGATCTGGATGCTCTCCGCCTCCAGGCGCTGCAGATGTGTCAGTCGGCCCATGCCAGGGCTACCCTTCTGCGTCCGTACCGGTGTGTCCGTACCATCGACCGGCGTCATGACCGGGGCCTTTCCTCATCGTTGCCGGCGGAGGTGAACGCGGTGCCGGGTGGGTCGAGCGCCCAGTCCGCGGGCGCTCCCCATTCCTCCTCGAACACGAGCTCGGCCATCGGGCGGCGGCGCACCGGGCCGTGCCGGCCCGCCGGCCGGCCCAGAGTGATGGTGCCGGCGACGAACGTGCCCTCGGGCACGCCGAGCAGCTCGCGCAGCTGCACGTCGACGGCGAAGTTCCAGCCGGTGAACGCCCCGCCGTAGCCGAGCGCGCGAGCCGCCAGCAGCAGGTTCTGGCACGCCGGATACACCGAGGCCCCCTCGGACGGAGTCGGGTCCCGGTAGCGCACCAGGCACGGCAGGATCAGCACGGGCACCCGCTCGAACCCGTCGACGAACTGCTGCATCGCCGCGGCCATCCGGGCCTTGGGCGAGTCCGCGACCGTGCCCGTCCCGCTGTCGTACCGGTCCACCTGGCGCTTGCCGCCCCAGGTCCGCCGCGCGGCGTCACCGATCAGCTTCTTCGCCGCCCTGGCCTTCGGGCCGTCGGTCAGGACGATGAACCGGAACGGCTGCCGGTTGGAGCCGCTGGGTGCCCTGGTGGCCGCGAAGAGCATGGCGCGCAGCGCCTCGCGGGGCACCGGCTCGTCGGTGTAACGGCGGATGGCCCGGGTCGTGGTCAGGCCTTCCAGCAGGCCCACCGTGTCCGCGGGGAGCACCGCCGCCGCCAGCTCCCGCGCCGCGTCGGAGCTGTCAGCGCACATCGGTCCACCAGGTCCTCACCTGGTTCGGGCGCGCCCGAACTCCGTGTGTCCGCTCTCGGTGCATCCTGCTCATCCTCCCGCCGTGCCGGCCGTCCTGCGCAACTTCTGCTTGTCTAGGAGTTGTTCCTCACGACGTGACCACCGGCAGGTTCATCCACCCCCGCGTCGTGGAAGTGTGGTCGAGCACGGAGTTGCCGCGGTCGACCTCCCAGCTGCTCCACCGCTTCAGCACCTCGTCGAGCACGACCCGGCCTTCCATCCGGGCCAGCGAGGCGCCGAGGCAGAAGTGCAGGCCGTGCCCGAAGGCGAGATGCCGGTCGATCCGGCGGTGGATGTCGAAGGTGTCCGGGTCGGTGTAGTGCCGCTCGTCCCGGTTCGCGGAGGCGTTGAGCAGAATCACCGCGCTCCCCTCCGGGATGGTGCCGCCGTGGTGCTCGACGTCGTGGGAGACCACCCGGCCCTGCACCGGTGACGGCGACTCGAACCGGAGGATCTCCTCGATCGCCTGCGGGACGTTCGAGCGGTCCGCGGCGAGCTCCCGGCACTGGTCCGGGTGCTCGCCGAGCAGCTGTCCCGTCCAGCCGATGAGCCGGCGGGTGGTCTCGTTGCCGGCACCGGCCAGCACCGAGGTGTACGTCAGGACCTCGTCGCGGGTGAGCCGGCGGGTGGTGCCGGTCTCGTCCTCGAACTCGGCCCGCAGCAGCTCGGTCATCAGGTCGTCGGAGGGATGGGTGGCCCGCCAGTCGATGTAGTCGGCGAACGGCTGCGCCGTCGACCGGGCGTCGGTCGGCGCCGGCGCCTCACCCTCGGTGAGCTGGTGCCGCCGCGTGCCGGCGTCACGGATCGCCACCTGGTCGCTCTCCGGGATGCCGAGCATCATGCCGATGACCCGCATCGGAACGATCGCGCCGAGATCGGCGACGAAGTCGAAGCCGTCGGTGCCGACCAGCTCGTCGAGGATGCGGGCGCACAGCTCGCGCACCTGCGGCTCGAGCGCGGCCATCTTCCGCGGCGTGAACACCCGCGACAGCAGACCGCGGTGGATGTCGTGCAGCGGCGGGTCCTCCGCCAGGAGGTTGCCGGGCGGCAGCCTGATACCGGCTTTGATCACTTCGAGGATGAAACCCTTGCCCGAGGTGTACGTGCCGAAGTCCGTCAACGCCTTCTCGACGTCCTCGAACCGGCTCAGCGCGTAGAAGTCGTACTTCTCGTTGTAGTACAGCGGCGCGGAATCCCGCAGCCGCCGCCACACCGGGTAGGGGTTCGCGTCGATCTCGAAGTCGTACGGGTCGTAGTAGACGCTCTCGTCCTGCACTGCTTTCCTCTCGATGAGCGGTCGAGCTAGTGCGCGGTCCAGACCGCCGCACGCGCGGTGTAGTCGGCGAACAGCGGCCGGATCCGGTCGACGTCGATGCCGAACGTCGCCGGCTCCGGGTGGACGTTGCGCTCGCGCTTCTCCGCGTTCTCCCGCCACCATCCCTGCATTCCGGCCTCGAACTCCGGGGTGACGGGCTCGCCGAGCCAGGCGTAGAGCCCGCGGATCTCGCCGAGCGGATCACGCTGCATCGCCCGGAAGTCGATGTCGTAGAACCGGTCGTCGCCGGCCTTCTCGCGGAACGCCAGCGCCCGCTCCATGCCGACCGACCAGTGCTCGATGTTGAGCTGGCCGAGATAACGCTCGTCGATGTCGTCGCAGTACGAACGGGCCACCGCCGCGTAGAGGTCGGCCACCGACACCATGACCTCGGCGGGATCGCGGTGCGTCCACACGAAACTGGCGTCCGGGAAAACCTTGTCGAGATCGTCCAGGAAGAGCAGGTGGGTCGGGCACTTCAGCCGCCACGGCTGGGCCTCGAAGCCCCACTGCAACAGTTTCAGCGCACGCAGCTCGTACCGGTAGGTCGAGGTGAGATCGGCGTTGAGAAGCCACTTCGAATAGGACGGTACGTAGGCGAACGCCTGGAAGAAGTGCGCCCGGAAGTCGAGCGCCATCAGGCTCTGGCACTCCGTCGGGCCGGTCGCGCTGGCCGGGACGAGCGCGGGCCGGCGCGGCGAGGTCCGCTTCCGTTCCGCCACGTCGGCCCAGCCGTCCTCGACCCGCGGGTCCTCGCCGTGCACGGTGGACGGCGGCGGGCAGGGCGCGTTCGCCTCCCACATCCGCAACGACCGGGCGTTCGGGTCCTCGGCCAGCAGGAACGACAGCGCCGTCGACCCGGTGCGCGGCAGGCCGAGCCCGATCAGCGGCGCGGTGATCCGCTCGTCGTCGATCTCGGGCTGGCGCCGGTACCAGTCCTCGATCTGCAGCCGCTGACTCAGCAGGCCGACGATCATTTTGCGTAACGCCGCCTGGCCGGTGCTGTTCAGCGTGGCCTCCTGCTGGAGGGCGCGGACGAGCACCTCCAGGCCCTCCAGAAACGTGTCCTCACCGAAGTCGGCAAGTCCGGTCTCGGCGCGTGCGGCGTCGAGCAGTTCGTGATGCGCTCCCACGGTTTCTCCCCTTCGGACGTGGGCCGCCACCCGCGGCGTACGTCGCGGGTGGCTATGGGCCCAGGTGGCTATGGGCCCAGGCGGCTATGGGTCCAGGCGGCTATGCGACTGGGCGACTGGGCGACTGGGCGACTGGGGATCTGTGCGTCGACGAACCCGCGGCTGACCGCGGGAACCCGTCCGTCAGGAGAAGTCGGAGCCGCCGTCGACGTTGACGTTCGCGCCGGTCATGTACGTGTTCCGGCGCGAGCCGACGAAGGCGATCACGGCACCGATCTCACGCGGCGCGCCCGCGCGGGGAAGGTGGGCGGGATGGCCGAAATGCTCCGTGATGCCGCGCATCACGGCGTGCAGGTCCTCCGGGTCGATGCCGATGCCGCGGGCCCACATGGCCAGGCCCTCGGAGGCGAAGCTTCCCGGAGACACGGTGTTGACGAGAATCTCGTCCGGAGCCAGGGTCAGCGAGAGGTTCTTGGTGATGCTGGTGACCATCGATTTCGCGGCGGTGTACGCGATCAGCGAGGCGGTCTGCCGCTTGGTCGAATGCGCGGAGATGTTGACGATGCGGCCCCACTCGGCGGCGCGCAGCAGGGGCAGCGCGGCCCGCACACACCGGACCATACCCAACACGCCGACGTCGACCGCGGCCAACCAGTCGTCGTCGGTGAGCTCCTCGAAGGGGCCCATCCGGCCACCTTTGGGGCCGGTCGCGTTCACGAGGGAGTTCAGTTCCCCCCACCGGTCACGGACGAGGTCGAACGCGGCGGTCACCTCGTCGGGGCGGGTGATGTCCGCGGGCAGGGCCACGGCGTCGGCGGCCCCCAGCTCCAGCAGACGGCCGACGGTCTTCTCAAGATTTGCCCGGTTCCGCGCCAGTACGGCCACCCTGGCCCCGTCCGCGGCGAAGCACTCCGCCGCCGCGAGGCCCATACCCTGGGTACCGCCCTGTACCACCACTGCGGCACCGGCTAAGCCAAGATCCACCTCGGTTGCCTCCGTCCACCTCGTCCAGCCGAAAGGGTTTGGCGACAGTATGATGTCACCAATATGAGCGTCCCGGCAACACCTGAGGAGGACGGCGGCGAGGCCGACCGGCCTCGGCGGCGCTACGACAGCCCGCTGCGCCGTGAGCGGGCCGTCCAGACGCGTGAACGCATCGTCGCCGCCGGCTCGGCTCTCGTCCACGGATTCCCGGTCTGGGACTGGGGCGACCTGACCTTCCGCGCGGTCGCGGAGCGGGCCGGGGTCGGCGAGCGCACCGTCTACCGGCACTTCCCCACCGAGCGCGACCTGCACAACGCGGTCATGCGCCGGCTGCAGGAGGAGGCGGGCGTCACCTACGAAGGGCTGGAGCTCGACGGTCTCCCCGACGTCACCAGGCGGTCGTTCGCGACGCTGTCCTCCTACTCGGTCTCCCGGTGGAGCCACCCGGAGCCGCGCCAGCCGGCCCTCGTCGCCGAGGACAGGCTGCGCCGCGACGCGCTGCTCAACGCCGTCATCCCGCAGACCGCCGACTGGTCCGAGGCCGAGCGCCAGACCGCGGCGGCCATGCTCGACGTGCTGTGGAACGTGCCGTCCTACGAGCGCCTGGTCGGCGTGTGGGAGTTCGACGGCGACGCCGCGACGAACGCCATCAACTGGGTCATCGGCCTCGTCGTGGAGGCCATCCGCGAGGGCCGCCGCCCGAGCTCGCCGTAGCGCCGGCACCTCCGCCGGGCGCGGGCCGACGGGCGTGGCCGGGCGCGGGCCGACGTGGGAAACCCGGCAGGCGCGGCCGCTGTCAGATCCGGGCGCCCTTCTCCAGGTTGCAGCGGCGGCAGAGCAGCTGGAGGTTGTTCACGCTGCTGGCCCCGCCGCGGCTGTGCGGGATGACGTGGTCGAACTCCAGGTACTCGGTGGCCTGGCACTGCACGCACGCGCCGCCGTCACGCTGCCAGACCTCGGCCTTCACCGCCTGGGAGATGGCACGGCTGTCCCGGGCGCCGGGCGCGATCACCAGCCGGCGGGCGATCCGCAGCGTGCCGGCGAGGACCGCCGCCACGTACTCGGGGTCCCCGACCTGGTAGGTGCCACCGCCACGGCTCGTCGTCGCCGAGACGTCGATGGTGCCGTAGCCCGCCGCGACGGCCACGATCTTCGACCAGGCGGTCTCCGTCCCGCCACCGTTCTGGGCGAGGAACCGCAACTTGCGGTTGCTGACGACCAGACGTCCGGGCGTGTGCCGGGGACCGCTCGCGAGCTGGCGGACCTGCACCACGTCGGTGTCCAGGTGCACGATCTCGTCGAGATCGAGGTGCAGCGTCGAGGACGTCTCCCGCGGCAGGTCGCCGTTGCGGATGCGGGAGAGGTCGAGCCCCCGGCGGAGCCTGCGGCGCATCTCCTCGACGGCCGGGTCCACGACGCCCAGGCGGCGGACCTCGTCCTCGAAGAGCTGGTACTCGTGCTCCTCGATGATCTCGTCACCGAACGCGAAGGTGACGATCCGTTGGAGGTAGGCGAGGGCGACCGACCGGAACACCTGGTGACCGGCGGCCTCCGGCACCAGTTGGAAGCGCAGCTCGGCCCACAGCGCGTCCAGCCCGGGCGCGCCGGGACCGGCGTCCACCGCCTCGACGAGCCGCCGCCGCCAGTCGGCCAGGACCCGGCGGATCTCGTCCTCGCACGCCACGCAGGGCACCGGGGCGGAGAACAGGCGCCGCCGCTTCGCCGCGCCGCACCTGCCGCAGGCCGCCTCCGACTCGACGAAGGGCTGCCTGGTGTGGGACGCCCAGGTCGTGCCGTCCCACCACCGCAGCAAGCCGGGCGCCGCGGGGTCGGGGTACCAGTCGGCCCGGCGCGCCGGCTCAGCCGGCCGGACCGGTGCGGGCGTCCGGACCGGTGCAGGCGGCCGGACCGGTACAGGCGGCCGGACCGGTGCGGGCGGCGGCGATGCGGGCGGCGAGGCCGCGATTCCGGTGGTCTCGTCGTTCCCGGCGGCCTCGTCCGGCTCCTCGACGGCGATCCCGAAGCTGCGGGCCAGGCCGGCGAGGCCGCTGGCCCAGCCCTGGCCGACGGCGCGGAACTTCCACCCGCCTCCCCGGCGGTAGATCTCGCCGAAGACCATCGTCGTCACCGGGTCGGATGTCACCGGCGCGAACTCGGCGAGCGGCCGGCCCGCGACGCCGTCGATGCGCAACCGCAGGCCGTCGACCTGGGCGAAGGTCCCGTCGTCGACCGATCCCGCGACCACCACGGTGACGATGTCGGGCTCGACGTCCGGCAGGGCGACGGTCAGCGTGGCGCCGGCACCGGAGGAGACGAGGCTGACCGCGCCGGAGCTGTGCCGGGGCTGGTTGTAGAACACGATGTCGGCGTCCGACCGGACCTGGCCGGCGCTCGTCACCAGCACGGCGCAGACGTCCACCGGCTCGCCCGAAGCCGAGCTGACGACGGCTGTGACGACCTCCGTCGGTATGACGGTGTTGGCGCCCTTCGGCAGGGTCGGTACAGCGACCATCGGTCCTCCATCAGCAGCCCGGGCCGTCGGAGGACAAAGCGGTGCCGCGCGACGCCCGACCAGACGGCCGCCCCCTCGCGGCAAACAGGAATACAAGGCTCCCTGTTTCGTAAAAGTTATCGGTCAGTGTCACGACCGATCACGGCGGGCCTCGGCCCGGCGCTCAGGCCGTCAGGCGGGCGTCCAGCTCGGCGAGGGCGGCGAGCGCGCCGAGCCGCACGGAGACTCCTGAGCCCGGCGAGAGCCTGTCCGGGGCCGGGTTGACGCGGATCAGCCGCCCGCCCGCGGCCGACTCGGCCATGCGGCGCACGGTGGGCACCGCCGTCCCCGCGCCGATCTCGACGACCACCAGCCGGCGCCCGGCGCCGGCCAGCGCGTCCAGCCAGGACGAGCAGGCGCGCAGCATCCGCTCGGAGCGTGCCCCGAGCCAGTTCCAGTCCCCGAACATCAGGATGTTCGGCCGGGCCAGCGCGCCGCACCCCGGGCACCGCGGCAGCGGCTCCCGGGCACGCATCGTCTCCGGGTCGACGTCAACGTCGACCCCGTCGGCGGGCCAGACGTCCGGCCCGCAGGGGGCCGTGCACTGGAGATGGTGGATCGAGCCGTGGACCTCGGCCACGTCGACGAAGCCGGCACGCTGGAACTGGCCGTCCACGTTCGAGGTGAACACCCACATCCCGGCGGGCAGCCCGGCACCCCACCGGCGCAGGACGTCGAACCCCGCGTGCGGCACGGTCCCCCGGTACAGGCCGAGGCGGTGGCCGTAGAAGCCCCAGGCGAGGGTCGGGTCGGCGCCGAAGTGGACCGGGTCGGCGAGCTGCGCGAACGACAGCCGCAGGCGGGCGTAGGGCGGGTACGCCCGCCAGAAGCCGGTGTCACCGCGGAAGTCGGGCAGGCCGGAATCCACCCCCATGCCCGCACCGGCACAGACGAGGAGCGCGTCGGCCTCCCGCAGCAGGGCGGCGGCCCGGTCCAGTTCGCCGGGGCGGTCCAGTTCGCCGGGGATCGGTGTGCTCACCGCTCCATCATCACCGCCGGCGCGGCGCGGATATCGGCGCGCGTGTCAGGGTCGGTGTCGCGAAGTCGGCGCGGGGTCACCGGGTTGGCTCGCTCGACCGGACCGGACCGCCCGAACGCCATACGCTCGTCGGGTGGCAGAGCAGCGGCGGTCGCGCGGTGCCCTCGGCGGAACCGTCGGGGTGCTGGCCGCCATGGCCGTCGGGGTGGCGGTGCTCCGCGGCTCCGGCTCCGGCTCGGAGACCGACGCCGACACGGAGGCCGCCACGACCACGCCGACCGCTACAGCCACCGCCGCTCCCAGCCTCGCCGCCGTGGCTCCCGGCAGCGCGGGCAGCGGCAGCAGCGCGGGCGACGACGGCGGCGCTGGCACGCGGCCGGCCCCGGGGGCGCCGTACTGCGGTTCGAGCCGCTACGTCGAGGAAATCACCCTGCAGCGATGGGCGGGCGGGGATTTCCGTATCTCCGTGTGGCCTACCGAGGAGGCCCGGCACGCCGATGACCGGGATGCCGCGAGTGCCGAGATCTGGCAAGCCGTCCAGGGCTGTGTCGGTGGGGTGGACCCGGCGGTCGCGGAGAGCCTGCAGGACCAGCTCCGCTGCCATGAGTCCCTCGCGCTGGTACCGGGCCGCGGCGGCGAGGAGTACGCCACCGGCGACAGCTTCGACGTCGAGAGCTGGCGACCGACCCCCGGGCGCCGCCGCTGGATCTCCACCCGCTGCGGAAACAACCTCGGCACCGACCCGACCAGCGCCCCCCTGGCCACCGAACGCCCCGACGGAATCCCCCCGCGACACCGGGCCTCGGGAGAACACGCCTGACCCGAACTGTGGCGGTCCAGTGTCACCATGGACTCTCTCAACCGCCGCACATCGGATTCGCCCGCCGTGACGCCCGTCCAAACCGCTGTGTTTGTTGTTTGAATTGGCTGGAGAATGGGGGCATGGAAGGCACGGGATGGACATTTCGCTGCTGGCTCGACGGATGGTTCCCGGGGATGTGTGGCTGGGGCATGAGCGGGTGATGGTGCCGGCGCGTTCCTTCTGGCGACGGGTGTGGGAGCGCCGGGGGATCGACATCACCGCGTCGATGGCCGCGGCGCCGTGTCTGGTCGTGGCACCGCATCCCGACGACGAGACCCTGGGCTGCGCGGTGGCCATCATGCGCAAACGCGCGGCCGGGACGCCGGTGACCGTCGTGCTGGTGAGCGACGGGGCCCGCGGCGGATCAGCGGCAGGCCCACCCGCGCAGCGCCTGGTCGAGAAGCACTCGCCCGCGGAGCTCGCCGAGATGCGACGGACTGAGGCGCGGCGGGCCTGCGCCCGCCTCGGTGTCGCCGAGACTGATGTGATCTTCCTGGGGTTCCCCGACGCCGAGCTGCCCGGGTGCGTCGACAGCGTCGCGGCCCGGCTCGGCGAGGTGATCAGTGCCCGGTCCCCCGCTCAGATCCTGGCGCCGGCCTCGTGCGAGGGACATCCCGACCACGATGCCACCCACGAGGCGGTGCGCCGCGCGGTGCGGGCGGGCGGCTTCGACGGAGAGATCCTCGAGTACACCGTGTGGCTGTGGACGCACTGGCCGTGGACTCTCGGCCACGGGACCGGGCACTGGTCGGCACGACGGCTCCTGCTGGCACCGGTCCAACGGGTGCGCGAACGGCGCCCGCTCCTGGTGGACGCCCGCGGCCTGCGGGAACGGCAGAAGCACGCCCTCGCCGCGCACGTCACGCAGGTCGGGCCCGGCGCGGAGGGCGATCAGCGCCCGGGTCCGGGGGCGCCGCTCACTGGCTCCCTGCTGGCGACCTTGGAGCGTCGGTACGAGGTCTATGTGGCGGCCGACGGCCTACGGCACCTCGATTTCGACCGTCCGTGGCGAGCTGGCGGGGCTCGGGGCACGGGGCGGCCGCACTCTCCGCCGCCGGGTCGCGGAAGTGGCCGTGGTCCCGGCCCTGGTCCCGGCCCTTCTCGTGCTCCCACACCTGTTCCGGACCCGGCCGCCCCGCACGGCCCGGCCACCGATCGTGATCCCGGGCCGGGTTCCGGTTCCGGTTCTGGTTCCGGGGACGGCTCTGGTTCCGGGGACGGCTCTGGCCGATGAACCGGTCCCGGACGCGGATCCGGTCGTTGAACTCGGCGATTCCCCGCAGGTAGGCCGCCTCCTTCCGGCGGGCGATGGCCTGCGGGTCGAGCTCGGCCACCCCCAGCCGCCCGCGCTCCCCGACGGCGACCGCCCGTCCGGCGTCGAGGAGGAAGGGAGCCAACGCGCCGGCCAGCGCGCCCGGGTCACCGGTCTCCACCACGCTTCCCGCGCCCCACCGTTGCACGAAGGGGGCGATCCCGGTCCGCTTCGTCACGACCACCGGGCGCCCGGCCGCCATCGCCTCGGCCGCGACGATCGAGAAGCTCTCGAAACGGCTGGGCACGGCCACCACCCGGGCACCGCGATAGACGTCACGGACCTCACGCCCCGCCAGATGCCCGCTGAACTCGACGTCGAGGCGCAGCTCACGGGCCCGGCGGGCCAGCCAGGCGCCTGACGGCACGCCGTCGATCACGCCCGACGAGCGCCCGACGACCGCCAGCCGGTGGGCGACGCCGGCGGCACGCAGCCGCGCCGACGCCTCGAGCAGGACGTCCACGCCCTTGTAGGGCTCGAGCCGGCCCACCACCGCGATGGTCGGCTCGGTGCCGCGCGCGTCCGGGATGTCCCGCCACGGGCCGGCGTCGAAGAGGTTCGGGATCACTTCGACATCGCGGTCGCCCAGCCAGCCGTCCCGCCGCAGCTCGTCAACGAGGAGTTGCGACGGGGATGTGACGACGGCGGCGAGGCTCGCGGACGCGCGGTCCAGCCGATCCGCCAGCTGGCCGCGGACACCCAGCGGCTGTCCGGCCATCCGGACTGTGAGCATCGTCGGACAGTGCAGGTGGATCGCCAGCGGACGAGTGCGGCACAGGGCCTCGATCAGCCCGCGCGTCTCGCCGTCCTGTGTCTCGATCACGTCGGGGCGCAGGCCGATCTGGCGCATCCAGGTGCTGTAGGACAGCGTGAGGCTCGCCCGCAGCGCCAGCGAGTCGCGCGGATGGAGCGGACCGCGCAGCCGCGCGCCGAACCCGCCCAGCGCCCTGGTGATCGGGACCTGCAGCAGCGGACGTCGGTGCACGTGCACCCCGTGCTCCACCGTGTCGGTGAACTGGCGGCCCTGGGCACAGAGAACATGAACGTTGTGCCCGAGCCCCACCAGCGCCGCCGCGAGCGCGGCGGTATAGGTACCCGCGCCGTCCCAGACGATGGGCGGGTACTGCTCACACAGAAAAAGAACGGATAACGTCCGGAACGTTCGGAGAAATCCCATAGTTCCCCAGATCCCACCCTTCGACGAAGGTGGTTAAAGGTAAGACAGCGCACGCACGTTACTCCCGACTACCTTGGCGGCAGCGGCTGGCGTATCGGATTCTTCACCAGCGTTAACCACCATCCGAATTTCGGTGTCGGCCGCCACTAATCTTCGTTGCGCGCGGAATGCCACCGGTTTACGCGGAAAGATCCGCCGCCGCCGCCGCCGCGGCCGGCTGGCTGGCTGGCCAGCCCGTCGTAGCGGCCGTCAGCGGGCGGCGGCGGTCGTCAGCGAATGCCGGCGGCCGTCAGCGGGCGGCGGTCGTCAGCGGATGGCGTCAGCGGGCAGCGGCGCCGGTCAGCGAGACGTCCAAGGTGGGTTTCGCGTTGGCCGGGAGCCACTGGCCGTCGCCGCCGGCCGCGCCGCTGCCGGCCACCGTGGGCAGTCGGCGCCAGCCCAGCCCGGGAGCGAGCAGGGAGAGGTCGCCACCGGGGCGGCGCACCAGGGGAAACCGCTCCTCCCAGGCCCCGCTCGCCGGGCCGGTGCCGTCGGTGAACCCGACGACGAGCTCGGCGGGCAGCGACGCGCCGGCGGTCCCGATCTCGTCCGGGCCGGTGCCGGGACCGGTGGTGAGCACGAACGTGTGCGTGATCGTCACCGGGACGGCTGTTCGCAGGGCGCGGACCTCCCCGCCGAGGCGGACGTACAGCCGCGCATCCCCCGGCCGGACGGGTGCCGTCCCAGCGTCACCGGGAATCCGTACCTGTACACGGATCTCGACGCGGCTCCCGGTGACCTGCCTCAGCGGCACGAAGGACCCCCGGAAGCTGCCCGGGACCGCCGGGTCGGCGATCTCGTCCGGCCGCAGGCGGAACATCGCCCGGTCCGGCATCCGGTCAGGCAGCGCGGCCGAGCCCGGCCCGATGTCCGCCGCGAAGACGACAGGTCCGTCGAGGCCGGGGGAGTTCCGCAGCGAATGGTAGGGAACCTGCGTGTAGCGGCTCGGGACCATCGGCGTCACCAGCACCACGGCCGGCCCGCCCAGGTTGTCCGGGAGCAGCGCGGCCAGGAAGTCGTTGCCCTCGTTGACCCCGCGCTGCACGTCGATCCGGGGCTGCAGGGTCGGCACCGTGATCGCGACGAGCCCGGCGACGGCGAGCGCTACAGCCCCCGGACGGACTATGCGCCAGGCCAGGCCGCGCGCGGTACCCGGCACGGATGTCCCCGGGCGGCGGAACAGCGGCGACTGCGCCGGGAGGAACGTCCACAGCCATCGGGCGCCGTCGGCCGCGAGAATGACGACCGGGGTGAACGCGGCCAGATGGTAGTGCGGGCCGAGGCCGTTGCGCAGGCCCGGCATGGCGAACGCCGACCCCCACCAGAACGTGTAGCCGGCCAGCACCACGCCCGTCGTCGCGAGCAGGAACAGGCGCTCGAGCCGCCGCCGCGGCGCCACCAGGCCGACGGCGGCCAGCGCGATCAGCGCGGCACCGCCGAAGAACCAGCTCGGCGCCACCTCGAGCGTCTCCTGGAGGGCGTCGAGGGCCAGCCGGCGGGTGAACAGGAAACTCGACTCGGACGGCAGGATCCGGCGCGGTCCGAAACCGAACCGGTCCAGTGGGTCCGAGGCCGACAGCGGCATACGCAGGGGCGATCCGGTGACCCGCCAGCAGTAGGCGAGCAGGGCGGCGACCAACGGTAGCGCACCGATCACCGCCCAGCCCGAACGCCGCAGCAGCGTCCCGAGCTCCCGCCGTCGACGCACAGCCGCGAGCACGATCACGGGAAGGACCACGAGCACGACGTCGAACGGCCGGATCAGCAGCACCAGCCCCAGGCCCGCTCCGCCGCCGACCAGGGCGGCCCGCGCCCCCGTCCGCGCACCGCGCAACAGCTCCGCGCTGGCCAGGACGAGCACGGCCGCACCCGGGGCGTAGGCGAGTGGCAGTGCCGTGTGCAGGAGGACCAGCGGTGAGAGCGCGACGCCCACAGCGGCTGCCACCGCGCTCCAGGCGTGGTCGAAGAGCTCGCGGGCGAGCCGGTACGTCCCGACGACCCAGACCCCGGCAACAGCCGCGGGCGCCACGGCCATCGTGCCGAACAGTGCCTGGGACAGGGCGAGTAGCGCCGGCCAGCCGGGCAGGTACTTGGTGAACACTCGGCCGTCGTGCACACCCGTCAGCCACGGCCGGAAGAACGGTTCGACGGCGCCCGCGTCCAGGGTCAGCCGTCCCTCGAGCAGCATCCGTGCCTGGAGGATGTAGGCGGCCTCGTCCGCGTCGCCGGAGCCGTCCGGGTAGAGCGTGGCCCGCAGGACCAGGCTCGCGACGAAGGACAGGAGCGCGACCACCGCGACGACGCCGGCCGGCGACCGGAAGCGGAACGACTGGACCCGCAGGAAGTGCCGGCTTTGCCGGAACCGCCGGAACCGCCGGGCTCGTGGGCCTGCGTGCGTGCCCGCTCCGGACGGCTCCGCGTGACCGGTGCCGTCGGCCAGGTCGACGGGTGCGCCCGGGAGCGTCCCGGCGGTGCTGTCCGCCGTGGTCGGACCACCTCCGGTCGACGCGTCGACCGGGGAGTCGACAGTCATCGGCGGCGGCGGGGTGCGGCGGCGTCCGTCATGGTCGCGCCGTGATCCGGCGCGGCGCGTTCCCGGTCATCCGTGTCAGCCCCATCCAACCTCGATCACACCATTCATCCGTGATCTGTTGATCGCACCGAATGTGCCGTCCGCAGCGCCTGAAATGATAAGAAACCGCTCCGGGACGGCCGAAACCGGGGCTCGGGACTCGCTCGGCACCACGCGCCGGCCAGGGGCACCCCGGTGGACGTCGCGACCCGGCGGGCATGGGCAGCCCGGCGAAGGGGCCTGGCGGGACCTGGGTGGCTCGGCAGCGACGGACGGGCTGACGGATGTGGCGGGCCGACAGAGGTGACGGGCCGACAGACGGGAGTGGGCCGGACGACAGGAGTGGGCTGGCAAACGGGGGTCGGCCGACCGATATGGGTGGCACGGTCGCCGTGGCGCCTCGGTCACTGTCCGGCCCGGCGGCCCGGCCTCAGATCATCGGCAGTCCGGGTCCGGGACAATCTTGGTGTTGGCCGAGGGAATGTAGCCGTCGTCGTCGGCGAAATGTGTGGTGGTGTAGCCGCGGAGGCCGTGGCCGACGCATTTCGTGGCCAGGTTCCCGAAGTGATCCGGAAAATTGAACACCTCGGCCGGCATGTCATCCCCGCGCCGGTTCAGGACGGGCGCGTCACCCATCCCCCGCTCATCGTCGTCCAGGCGGCAGCCGGCGACCACTCCGGACGCCGCGAGAACCACGAGGGCGGCAGCCGCGCAGGCCCGTCGGCGGTCGCGAGCCGCGGGCCCCATCAGCTGTCGCCCGCCACGTCCCCGGGCGTGGCAGGTGGCGGCGAGCCGGCCGGCGGGGAGCCTGTCGAGGGCGCGGGGGTCGCGTCCGAGGCCGCGCACTCCGGATCGGGAACGATCTCGATGTTCGACGGGGCACCCTTGTTGGTTGTCACATAGGCCCGGTACCCGTGGCCGACGCATTTCGTGGCCAGGTTCCCGAAGTGATCCGGGAAATTGAACACCTCGGCCGGCGTGTCATCCCCGCGCCGGTTCAGGACGGGAGCGTCACCCATCCCCCGCTTGTCGTCGTCGCCGCATCCGGACAGGAGTACCAGCAGCGCCACACAGGTCGCCGTCGCCCCCGCCCGCGAAAGGATACGTCCCATGCCGGCCACTATCCCTCCGGATCACCCCAAGCCGTGGCGATTGTCTCCTCCGCGACGCGACCGAACCGCGGGCATACGGTGTGGCCATGGCGACCTGGGACGACGTGCGGTGGGAGCGCCCCTGCGGAAAACAGGCCTCGCCGCGTTCGCGGCCCGCGGCGAGAAAGCGCCGGACGGCCCGGTCCTGGGTGTGCGCGTCGCCGACGAAGGAGTCAAGAACGCGCTGATCGCCGACAGCCCGGCGGTCTTCTTCACCGTCCCGCACTTCGACGGCTACCCGGTGACCTTCCGCCGAGCAGCGGGCCGACGTCGCGGGTATCGATTCTCCGCGGCGGAGGCGTTACAGTCACCGTCATGGAGCCCGTCCAGGATTCCGGTACGGACGACTGCTACTCCTGCGGCGGTAATGCGGCGCTCAACGATCTGCCGCCGTGGCAACGAATCCTCGTCGGCACCGGTTGGCGGGTCGCGCACGCGATCAACTGCGCGCTGCCCGGATGGCTGGTCGTCATCGCCCGCCGCCACATCACCACGGTGGCCGAGCTGGACGCGGCGGAGGCCACCGAGCTGGGTCTCATCACCTGGCGGCTCAGCCGGGCCCTGATCGAGGTGACGGGGTGCGCGAAAACATATGTCGCGGCATTCTCCGAGGCGGCGGGATTCACCCATCTCCACGTTCATGTCGTGCCCCGCGCACACGGCCTGCCGACGGACGAACAGGGCCCGGCGGTGTTCACCCATCTCCGCCGGCCAGCCGCCGAATGGGTGCCCGAGGGCACGATGGACGATCTCGCCCGGGCCCTCGCCGCGCGGATCGCGACCGAGCCCTGACCACCGAGCCCTGACCACCGCGGCCGGTCAGCGGTTGCGCAGGCGTTCCACCGCGCGGCGGTCGCGTTTGGTCGGACGTCCCGTCCCGCGGTCGCGAACCGCCATCACCGGAAGACGTTCCGGGGGCGGCGGGCTGTTGTCGATGTAGCACTCCGCCGCCACGGCGGCGCCCACCCGCTTGGTGAGGACCTTGGTGACCACGACGATGCGTTCGTGGCCGGCCTGGCGAAGACGCACCTCGTCGCCGGCGCGGACCATGCGCGCCGGCTTCACCCGCTCGCCGTTGAGACGGACGTGGCCGCCGCGGCAGGCATCTCCGGCCTGCGTCCGCGTCTTCATGAGCCGGACGGACCAGATCCAGATGTCGATCCGAGTGCTCTCCTCCACCGACGCCATAATGAAGACTCTACGAACCAGCCGCCCCCGGACGAGTCCCATCGCTACCGACACGCGGCGATGACCCACGAATGATCGGGTTCGATAGCCTCGCGACCATGGCGGGGGAGGAACTGCACCTACGCGGAGCCGACGGAGCCCGCCGGGCAAAACTGTGGCTCGAGGCCACGACTCGCGCGAACGTCTACTACGTCACCCCGGAACCGGTGGCGGTCGCGAAACTGAGCTACCAGTGGGCGGACGGACGCGGTTTCTCCTACGACCTGGGCGGCGTGCTGCTCGGCGGTGAGTTCCAGGGCCACGAGTTCGTCGCGGAGTCGAAGTTCTACAACGGCCATCATGACCAGGGAACGCTTTACGTGGAGTTTCTCGCGAAGTGTTACCGGGCACTGTCGTTGCAGCCAGCCCGCATCGACCACTTCATGTGGATCACCTGGGCGCCGTTCCTGGTGACCCGCTGGCCGGACCTCTGCTCACCGAACGAGGTCAGGTCCGCCGTCCTCACGCATCACCGGAGAGTGTTCGGCTGCCCGCGCGACCACGAGGGCAGCCTCGTCTCGGACGAGACCTGCGAGAGCGTCGCGGAGCGCCTGTGGATCATCGTACTCTCGGAGCGTCAGGAGAAGCTGGTCATCTCCGCCGAGAACCTGAATATACTTCGAGGCATCGGCACCGAGAGGGGAGCCAGGTGACCACCCCAACCTACGCCGCCGAACTGGACGCCGCGTTGAGCATCTCCAGCACACAGGAGAGTATCGGCAGCATCAAGGCCGTCGTCGCCAGAGAAATAAAGGCGACCGATTCCTCCGTGCAAATCCGGGACACCGGGTACTTCAATCATTCATATATGCCCGACTTCGTCCTCGAATGGCCGGACGACGCGGCCGCGGGTCAACGTTTCATGTACCTGAAGTTCGGCGGGGACGTCGACTACTTCGTCCGGGACGTCGCCCTCGTCGAGGACCGCGAGCCGATCGTCTTCAGCATCGGGCGCCACCGGAACGCGGGCGACGCCCATGTTCGCCTCGCCGCGGAGGCGCGCACCGCCAACACCCTGCTCACCGATGCCGACGGCCTCGCCACGATGATCGAGCGGCGGGACCGCTCCCCCGACATCAGAATCATCTCGACGGCGTTGACGCAGGACGGCCGTGGTGTCCTCGACGCCGTGAACGCCTCGGCCATCGCCGACGGGTTCAGCCAGGGCATCGACGCGGCGCGCGCGCTCGCGGTCGAGGGAACCCGGCGCGCCGCCGAGATCGTCACCGCCAGCCTGCGCCGCCGGCAGTCCCGGCTGCTGAACCAGTTCCTCCAGGCCGTCTGGGTGGGCTCCGGGGGGAACATCGCCGGATTTCCGGGTGTCCGCGATCTCTCCGGCGAGGTCACCGACGCCGCCCTGGAATTCCTGCTGACCGGCGAGGAGATAACCGACCCGGTGTTCTGGCGGCGGCTCGGCCGCCGCGCGAGCCTGGAACAGATCGCGCGCCTGCACGTCGATTCCGCGACGCCGAACCTACAGCACTACGTCACCCAGAACATCGACGTCCTGCGGGCCCGTTCATATCAGCTGCGGTCGGTTTCAAGAAACGTCACGGATGAAAACCCGCCGTTCGAGTGGAAAATCGAGCGGAAACTGCTCGCGCTGCGCGCCCAGCAGTTCACCGCCTACCTGGACGGCCAGGCGGACGATCCGCACGGAAAAGATTCCGGCGGGCGGTCCGACGGCGTTCCGCTGGCCGGCCTCCTTACCCGGGCGACCGGAACCACCATGGCCGAGCTGGAGATCGCGGCGGAGGGCCGGACGATCGTCTACCGCGGAGAGGACAACATCGACGTCACGCGGGACGAGCGGCTCGCCGCGCTCGCCAAGTCACTCGGGCCGGGCGCCCGAGTCACGAAGGCGCGTCTCCCGATCGCCGACGACCGCAGTCTCGTCTGCGACTTCACGACCCAGGTCGCCGCGCCGCGCGGCCCGAGCAGGATCCCGGTCACCGATCTGCTCGCCAGCCTCCCGCTGCTGCGGGAGCTCACCGCGGCGGAGTCAGATCGCCTGTCCGCGCTGCTCGAACCGGCGACTGATCCTGCGCCTCCCCGCGAGGCCGAACCCGGCGACGCCGAGGAGCACGGATACGCGACTGGACCTGGAGACGTCGAGAAGCACTGAACGGACCACCCGGGATCGCCGTCAGCGCCACGACGAGCGCGGCGACCAGCAGCGTGGCGGACACGAACAGCGCGTCCTGGCAGGCCTCGGCAAACCGGGCGGCGGCCTGGCCGTCCACCACGGTCGGCAGCACGCCCTCACCGCCACCGGCCGCGCCGGCGCCACCGGCAGCGCCGGCCACGCCCTGGGCGGTGAGGCCGGCCGCGAGTACGACGGAGGTCAGGGCGGTACCGATCGAGACACTCACCTGGTTGGTGATGGTCAGCAGCGTGCTGCCGGACGGCGCGTCCCGGTCACTCAGATGCCGCAGCGCCGTCGTGATCGTCGGCATGATCGTCGAGCCCGCGCCGACCCCCATGACGGACATCGCCAGCACCATCTGCCAGTACGGGGTGTCAACGCCGAGCAACAGCGTCGCGGTGATCAGCCCGCAGGACGCCGTCACGATCCCGAAGCCCACCACGCGGGCAGGCGGAACCCGGTCGACCATCCGGCTCGCCACCTGCAGCGAAGCCCCGGTAGCGAGCGCCTGCGGGATCGCCAGCATCCCCGTCTCCGCGGGGCTGAGCCCCCGCACGAGCTGCCAGTAAAGCGGCAGGACGAACATCGAACCGAAGTAGGCCGCCGCGAACAGCGCCAGCGTCGCCGTCCCTGACGCGACAGCCCGCAGCCGCAACAGCGCAACCTGGACCAGTGGGGCGCGCATCCGAGCGGCCCGAACCACGAACACCACCGCCAACGCGAGCCCGGCCAGCGCCGGCACGAGCACACCTGCCGAGGTCACAGTCCCGCGCCGCCCGCTCTCCGCCAGCCCGTAGACGAACAGCGCCAGCCCCGGCGCGACAAGCGCCAACCCTGGGACGTCGAGCCGCCCGTCAGCACTCTCAGGTGTGCCGCCCCGCTGGACAGCACCCGCGGCCGCGGTGACCGGGCGCAGGACTCGGCTCGCGAGCAGGAGCGCGGCCAGGCCCAGCGGCAGGTTGACCAGGAAGATCCACCGCCAGGAGATGTCGACCAGCCAGCCGCCCAGCGTCGGCCCGATCACCGGCCCGACGAGCACCGGCAGACCCAACAGGCCCATGGCGCGCCCGCGCCGCTCCGGCGGCGTGGCCCGTAGCACAATCGTCATCGCGACCGGGTTGACCAGGCCACCGCCGATCCCCTGCACCACCCGGAAGGCAATGAGCGCGCCGATGTTCCAGGCCAGACCACAGAGCACCGACCCCAGCACGAACAGACTCAGGGCCACCATGTAGACACGTCCGGAACCGAACCGTGCCACCAGCCATGCTGTCGTCGGCACGGTCACGGCAAGAGCCAGGGTGTATCCCGTCGAAACCCACTGGATCACCGGCAGTGAAGCATCGAGATCCGCCGCCAGCGTGCGGATCGCGACATTGATGATCGTGATATCCAGAACGACGAGCAGGCCACCAAGCACGAGCACCGTGAACACCAGCCCGGTGCGCGGCGGCCCGGCCGAGCCGGATGGCGCGGATCGCCCGCCCGGCTCCCTTCGATTTCCTTCCCTGTCCCCCTCCTCCTTCGGTTCCCCTGCCCATTCCGGTTCCCCTGGCTCCTCCTCCTCTTCCTCCTCCGGACCCGCCAAGTTACCCAGATCACCGCTCACAACCGCGCCCTCCGTCTCACCCGCCCCTACCGAGAGCACCGCCCTCGACACCAACCACCCCACCCTCATACCTAAACCGAAGTAGAGGTCAACCCCAGTCCCTCGCCTCCGGTCACACCCTCCAAAAACATGTGTGGCGGGTGAATGAGTCCATGGACTCATTCACCCCAGTCTCTTATAAACATCT
>NZ_JALKFY010000837.1:0-20466 GCF_023242985.1 Frankia sp. Mgl5
GGGGGGGGGGGCCGGGGGGGGGGGGGGGGGGGGCCCCCCCCCGGCCGCCCCCCCGACCACGGTTAGCCCGCCGGGATGTAGGTGGCGCGGTTGGGTTCGACGAACGCCTCCAAGGGGCGAGGCGCCATGCCGGTGAGCGCGCGAATCTCGTCGGTCACCTGGGAGTGCCGGCCGGCCTGCATCGCCAGGTCGATTCCGATGGCGATGTCGGCCAGCCAGTCCGGTACGCCCCGGGCAGCCATGGCTGCGCGCACATGGGCTTCGGCGGCGGCGTCGTAGCTGATTCGCCGGCCCAGCATTCGGCTGAAGCGTTCGGCGATCTCGGTGAATGTCAGCGCTTCCGGCCCGGTCAGCTGGTAGGCCGCCCCGCGGCCAGCGGGGTCCCGCAGCACGACCGCGGCGGCCTCGGCGACGTCGCGGGTGTCGACCAGGGCGACCCGGCCGTCGGGTACCAGCCCGGTCCACCGGCTGGTCGCCGCGATCGAGGGCGCGGCGAGCAGCAGGTTGCTACTGAAATAGGTGGGGCGGAGCAGGGTGTGCGGCACCCCGGAGGCGGCCAGGTAGGCGTCGAGTTCGCCGTGGCGTCGGCCGATCTCGTAGCCGGCGTCGAGGTCCGCGTCGAACACGGACAGCCGGACCAAGTGGGGCAGCTCCGCCCGGGCGGCGGCGTCGATGATGTTCCGCTCCAGCGCGATCTGCTGCGGGCTGGTGGACAGCGCGAGGAAGGCTGCATCGACCCCCTTCGTCGCAGACAGGAGCAGCGCTGGGTCGTCGAAGGGACCGCTGACGAATTCGAGGTGCCCGGTGGCAAGACGCCGGGTGGCGCGGAACATGGTCTCGGCCTTGTCCCGGTCCCGCACCAGCGCCCGCACCGGCACGCCGTCCCGCATCAGGCACGTGACGAGGTGCGACGCAGTTCGGCCGGTAGCGCCGATGACGAGGACAGTCACCGCCGGTCGTCCCCGTCTTCGCTCGACGCCGGCACAGGAGCCGGGGTGCGGTCGAGGATGACGACCGGGATCTGGCGGGTGGTGGCCCGTTCGAGCTCTGCGAACAGCGGGTTGACGGCCTTCTGCCGGGCCCAGATGCGCTCCCGTTCCGCTTCGACGGCGACCCGGGCCACCACGGGGAACGTCTCCGTCCCGACGACGACCGAGACCGTGGGACGGGCTAGGAGGTTGTGGTACCAGTCGGGATTCACGGCCGCACCGCCGTTGGACGCGAAAACCGCGAAACCGTGGTTGACCGCCAGGTAGGTCATCGGGTTAATCCGAGCATGTCCGGTCCTGGCACCGACGTGGTGCAGCAGGAGCAGCGGCATGCCCTGGTAGTCGCCGCTGACCACGCCGCCCCGGGTGAGGAATTCCGCTGTCACCCGACGGTTCTGTTCGTCGAGTTCGGCCTTGTCCATGACTGGTCTGAGTTCCTTTGGTCAGGTGGGTGGGGTCGACGGGAACGATGCTGTCACGGGTTCTAGACGCTGGCCATCATCCCGCCGTCGACGACGATGTCGGCGCCGGTGAGGTAGCCGGCCGCGCCTGAGAGCAGGAAGGCGACGGCGCGGGCGATTTCTTCGTCCGACGCTATTCGGCCGAGCGGAACCTTGGCCGTCAGCGTCGCGCGAAGACTGGTCAGTTCTGCGGCGGACAGTCCTTGTTTCGCCAGTGCCGGGGTGTCGACCGGGCCAGGGCTGACGACGTTGACCCGAATCCGCCGGGGGGCGAGTTCCACGGCGAGCGCCCTGGCCATCGACGCCAGCGCTCCTTTGGTGGCGACGTACAGCGACATCCCGGGAAACGACCGGGCCACCAGCCGTGAGCTGTTGAACACGATGGTACCGCCGTCGCGGAGTAGCGGCAGCACTCGCTGCAAGGTGAAGAACTGCCCTTTCACGTTCACTCCGAAGTGTTCTTCGTACGATTCCTCGGTGACGGAGCTGAACGGCGAGGGCTGGGCGACGGCGGCGTTCAGGAACACCGCGTCGAGGTGCCCGAACTGGTCGCGGAGTTCGGCGGCGAGCGCGTCGGCGTCCGCCAGGACCCGGGCGTCGGCGCGCTGGACGAGGACGTCGTCGGGCAACGCGTGTCGCGCCGCCGCGAGTGTCTCGGGGTTCTGGCCGGTGATCGCGACGGCGAACCCGTCGGCGTGCAGCAGCCGAGCCGTGGCCAGGCCGATTCCAGTGGTTCCGCCGGTGACGAGCGCGACCCGCGGCTGGGCCTGGGCCTGGGCCTGACTCTGGGCGGTGGCATTGGTCGTGGTCATCGGATGATCCCTAAGATCGAAGTTGTCTGGGGTGGGTGCCCCGGATGCCCGGGACGACGGGGTGTGGCTGATCGGGTGTGTGCCGCACGGTGACTCGAGAGGAATGGCCGCCCTGTCGTTCTGGACGCCCTGGCCACTGATTCAGATCTGATGCGGGCCGTCGCTGTTTAGGGACCTGTTGGCGGGGCTGTCCATGGGGTTGACCTGTGATAACAGGAGTACGGGCGTGGCGGATCGGCCGCTGGTGTGGGTCGGTGTGGACGTGGGCAAGCAGGCGCATCACGCGTGCGCGATGGACGCGGCCGGCAAGGTTGTGTTCTCGCGGAAGGTTGCCAACGATCAGGCCGCGATCGAGCAGCTCGTTGCCCGCGTCGGGCAGACCGCCGGCGAGGTGCGCTGGGCGATCGATCTGACCAGCAGCGCCGCGGCGCTGCTGATGGCGGTGCTTTTGGCGAGCGGGCAGCAGGTGGTCTACGTGCCCGGCCGGGCCGTCAACCGGATGGCCGGGGTGTTCCGCGGGGAGACCAAGTCCGACGCTAAGGACGCCCGGGTGATCGCTGAGACTGCCCGGATACGGGGCGATCTGACTCCTGTGACGGCCACCGATGACCTGGTGGTCGAGCTGACCCGTCTGACCGCGCACCGCGAGGATCTGATGGCCGGCTGACGCGGCGTCAACCGGCTCCGCGACCTGCTGATCAGTATCTTTCCGCACTGGAACGTGCCTTCGACTACTCGACCCGGTCCGCGCTCGTCCTGCTGACCGGCTTCCAGACCCCCGAGGCGCTTCGCGCCGCCGGTGTGGACGGTGTCGCGGCCCACCTGCGTGAGTAGGACGCCTGATCCAAGGGCATCCCCGCCATGGCCACCACCGCGCTGGCCGCCGAGGCCCAAACGGTGCAGCTGCCCGGCGAGGCCACCACAGCCGCGCTCGTCGCCCGGCTCGCCCGCCAGCTGCTCGACCTGGACCGGCAGATCAAGGACACCGACAAACTGATCACCAGCCGATTCCGGACCCACCCCCAGGCAGAGATCATCGAATCCCTGCCCGGGCTCAGCCGATCCTCGGCGCGGAGTTCATGGTCGCCACCGGAGGCACCCTGGGCGGGTTCGCCACCGCCGGCCGTCTGGCGTCCTACGCCGGGCTTGTGCCCGTCGCCCAGGACTCGGGCCGGGTCAGCGGGAACCTGCGCCGTCCCAAGCGCTACGCCCACAGACTGCGACGGGTATTCTACATGGCCGCCCTGTCCAGCATCCGGGCCCCCGGGCCCTCGCGGACCTTCTACGACCGCAAACGCCACGAACGGCTCATCCACACGCAGGCCCTGCTCGCCCTCGCCCGCCGCCTCGTCGACGTCCTGTGGGCACTGCTGCGCGACGGCCGGACCTTCACCGCGACCGCGCCGCAACCCGCTACCGCGGCGGCTTGACACGGTCATTCAGCTTCCTTGTCGTTGTCATGACGCTGTTGTGGGGCCTGGAACGGCCGGCTCAGACCGCTACGCCGAGGCCGCCGTCGACCGCGATCGTCGTGCCGGTGATGAAACCGGCTGCGGGGGAGCCGAGGAACGCCACGGCGTGGGCGACATCCTGGGCGACACCCAGGCGGCCCAGGGGGATCGCAGCGGCCAGGTCTTTGCGCATCGTGGCCAGCGCCGCGTCGGGCAGGCCGAGCTTGGAGAGCGCGGGCGTGTCCGCCGGGCCAGCGCTGACTGCGTTGACCCGGATTCCTCGCGGGGCGAGTTCCACAGCCAAGGCGTGGACCAGGGCGGTCAGCGCGCCCTTCGTCGCGCTGTACACCGACCAGTTGGCCAGACCGAGCGTGGCGCCCAGGGCCGTGCTGAACACGACGGAGCCGCCGTCTCGCAGCAGGGGCAGGACCCGTTGCAGCGTGAACAGCTGACTCCTGACGTTCACGTCGAACATTTCGTCGTACGTCGCCTCGTCGACTGCTTCGATCGGGACGAGCCGGCCGATACCTGCGTTGAGGAATACTACGTCGAGCCGGCCGAAACGATCCCGAACGGCAGCCGCCACCCGATCCGGCTCGGTCGGTGTGCGGGCGTCGGAACGTAGCACGACCACGTCAGCGGGCAACTGTTCGGCAGCGGCGGAAAGTGTTTCTGGATTTTGGCCGGTGACGAGCACGTCGAACCCGTCGGCATGCAGCATCTGCGCCGTCGCGAAACCTATTCCGGAGGTACCGCCGGTCACCAGCGCGGCGGGTTTTCCAGTGAGTGATGGCACGAGGAACGCTCCGTTCTATTGCAGGCGCCAGGTGACCCTCGGAAGGTGGGACGACTGGCGGGGCGAACGTTCTGTGCGGCTTACGCTAGCCATAACTGGACCGCTCTGTCCAGTCCAGGCTAGAGTGACGTCGTGAAGAACCAACCGACGACCGGCCGGGGCCGGCGCAGCCGCCAGAAAATCGTCGATGCGGCGTCAGCGCTGATCGACGACCGCGGCGTGGCCGGGGCCGGGCTAGACCAGATCCTCACGGCGGCGGGGGCCAGCAAGAGCCAGCTCTACCACTACTTCGGCGACAAGGGCGGACTCGTCAGGGCGGTCGTCGCCGACCGGTTCGACTGCCTGGTCGAAGCACAGCTGCCTCGGCTCGCGCAGCTCGACACCTGGACGGCGATCCGCGCCTGGATGGACGAGTTCGCCACCCAGACCGCGGCGAGCGACTTCCCCGGTTGCCCGCTCGGCAACCTGGCCGGCGAGCTGGCCGGTCGCGACGAGGCCATCCGCGCCGACCTGTCGGCCTGCTTCGAGCGCTGGCAGGCCTACCTGGCGCAAGGCCTGGAACGGATGCGGACCCGAGGCGAACTCGTGCCCGACGCGGAGCCGGAGTTTCTGGCGCTCGCGGTCTTCACCAGTCTGCAGGGCGGCGTCCTGCTCGCCCGGACCCATCGGGACGTCCTACCATTGCGCGTCGCGCTCGACGCCGCCTACGCCCACCTGCGCTCGTTCGCCGCGCCCCAGCCCGACGTCGGGCGATGACCCCCCCGCCGCTAGCGGGGGCGCGCGGCCGAGGTGCACCAGGAAATCGCGCGGCGCCGGTGGCCTGTGGGGTGCCAGAAGGGGTCTGTTGCATTGCGGGAGGCAAGACATGAATTGCCCTGTCGATCGGGTGATCAGATCGTGAGGGTGAGCTCGGCAAACGCGGCCGTCAGCCGTGCGTGCGGGGCGGTTCATTCTCAGACATGATCGCCGTCTTCCAAAGATCGCGAAAACCGGGTCGAGTTGATGCTGAGTCTCTCGGCTGGGTGCGTGGCGATGCGGGCTGGCGACGCGCCGGCGGACCCTCCACGGACCACCAGTCAGCCGATCCAGAGGATGAAGGCCCACCGCCTCCACATCACCAACGTTTCCTAGATCGACTGTCAACCATGACCTGGGACGGAAACGTCAAGAATCAGGTGGGACTGGACACTTCGTGGATCGTGTCTAGGGGGCTATGGGGTCGTGGCGTAGCCGTAGCTGGTGCAGAGGTCGTTGAGGTCTTGGACGACCTGCTGGTCGGCGTACGGGGTGAGTCGGGCGCGGAGTATCTGGATACGGTCGGCTGTCCGGGTAGAGCTGATCTTCGCGTCGAGTTCGACGACGTGGGTGGTGCGGCGGGCGGCTTCGGTGATGTCGCCGGTTTGGATGTAGGACTCGGCGAGCCAGCTTTCGTAGAGGGCGACTTCGCGGGCGTGGATGGGTTGGTAGCCGGCGAGTCCTTGGAGGAGTCGGGGTTCGGCGCGGTCGGGTTGGTTCAGTTCGGTCCAGCATCGGCCGGCCATGACGTCGATCTCACGCTGGTTCATCCAGTAGATCCACTCGGGGTCGTCGTCGGTGTCTGTGTGCTGGTCGTAGTGGGTCTCGACGTCGGCGAGGCTGCGTTCGCATGCGGTGGTGTCGCCTACGCGGGCGTGTGCCCAGGCAAGGCGGTCGGTGAGGAGTGCACGGGTGGCGGGTGTGACCGTCGTTGCGGCTCCTGTGCATGCCGTCTGGGCGAGGAGAACGGCTTCGGCGGGATCGCCGGCGTTCGCGAGTTGGTAGCTGAGGGTCGAGATGAGGTTGGCCGCGAGTGGGGTGTCTGCGGCGGCATGGGCGGCGCGGAGTCCGGTGATGAGGAAGCGGGTGGCGGATTCGTGGCGGCCTGCGTCGGCGGCGACCCATCCGGCGAGTTGTCCGAGTTCCCCGACGGCGCCCAGCAGGGTGCGGGCGATGGTTTCGCTGTAGGTGCCTTCCCGGAGCAGGGTCGTGGTCGCGGTCAGCTCGTTGGTGACCAGATCGATGAGGTCGGGGCCACCGACGTAGTCGTCGAGACGGCGGAGTTGAGCGACGCGTCCTTCGACCTGCCGTGCCAGACCGACACCGATCCGGCGGCCCGCTGTCAGCTCGGCGATTTGTGGTGGCGGGGTGAGGAGCCACTCGTGGGCCAGCCGTGCCGCGCTGATGGCGTCGGGGGCGTCGGTCGACAGCGCGGCGGCGGCGAGCGCTTCGAGTTCGGCGCTGCTGCGACGTGTCCATCCGGCGGACTGATGCAGAGGTTGCGACCAGAGCTTGGCTCGGCTGCGGGCGGGACGATCCAGCGGGTTGAGGCCACTCGGAGGGAAGCCGAGTTCGCTGGCTGATGCCTGGTAGATCATGCTGTAGGCGCGCTGATAGCGGCGGCCGGGGGAAACTTCGCCGCGCTCATGCCGGCCGATCATCTGAAATGTTGCATTCGGCGGGCGGAATCCCTGGGTGTCGAGTGCGCGTATCTTCTCGGCGGCCTCTTCCAGGGTGAGTCCGTGTATCTCACGGGCGCGGCGAAGTAGGTCCGGACGCCACTCCTGATGCTGTGGGGAACGCATGTCACCTGCCCTCGCCGGGAGCTGTCTCGCGATCATAACCCGTGTGCGACGGCTGTCGGTGCTACCTGACGTGTCGGGATGCTAGTCGGTCGAGATGGCTAACAGATGGCTAAATCCGATGGCTAAGAAAGGGCGAACGGTGATGTAGCGCCGCGTCCGACATCCACATGACTATCGCTGTGCTGGGTCAATTACGGGCAGTCAGGTGAACTTTGCCCCGGCGGTTCTGATCGGGCTTGGGGTCGTCCCCCCGACTGGGGCCGCGCAAGTGGGAGGCACGGCGCCTTGGCCGGCCGGCGCAGGAGAGGCGCCGTGTCTCCTGGTGGTCTCGGGTGGGGCGTCGTTAGGGCCACACACCCCAGCACCCTGCCCGGGGCTGCCGCTTTCTCTGTCCGTGCTCGTCGTGGGGAGGCATACGGGGTGGACGGGTGGATGCGGGAGTGGTCGGCGGGGTTGGAGTTCGACGTGCCGGTGTTCGGCCGGGATCGGCTGCACTGGCATCGGGCGTCGGGGGCGGGTGATGCGGCGGTGGAGGTCGCACCGTTGGCATTCGCAATCGCGTCGGTCGGAGTGGGGGTGGCGCTGCGTCAGGCCGGTTGGCCGGCGGGTCCGGCGTTGCTGTTCTCGATGGCCGAGTGGCGGGCGTTCCTGGCCGGGGCGGGCGACGGGGAGTTCAACGATCTAACGGATATGGGGAGGTCTGATGAGCAGCAATGGCGATCGCGAGGACGAGTGTGACGAGGAGGACTACGACGCCGGGGAGGACGAGTACGCCCATGACGATGACCCGTGGTGGTGGGATGAACATGACGGCTACCGGTCCGACGCCGCCGGTGATCGCCCGGGGAGTGATCACTCCGCCGGGGGTGTGGGCGTTGGTGGTGCCGGGGGTGCGGGTGGTTGCGCCGTTCATCGACGCCGCCGACGTGACGCGGTGTGCGCTCGACATGGGGTTACGCCCCGGCGAGTACATGACCCTGCCGTTCGTCGGGCTGGGCCGGATCGTCATCCTGTGATGCCGGTGCAGTGGTCGGGGTGGGGCCGGTGACCGGGCTGGCGGTGGCGGATACGTGGAACTGGGAGTTCGACGTGGGCGCGTTGCCGGAGCTGCGGATCGGCTATCACGACGGGCTGATTGTCGGCCTGCTCCCGAAACCGCTGAACCGCGACTCCGACGATCAAGAGATGTCGCTGTGCGACGTGGTGGACGTCGAGACTGACGTGATGGTCGGGGCGGGCATCGGCGTGGTGCAGCTGTCCACGGTGGGCCTGGTGATGCTGCACCGGCGGTTCACACCGCTGGAACAGTCCCGGGTTGCGTGGGCGGTCGGTACCCGTGTTCGCCGACAACGCCTGCTGGCTGGCACCGACCCCCGAGTGGTGATGACCGGGGCGCGTCCCCCGGCGGATCTCGTCCCGGCCGGGGTGGGCTTCTCCGGCTACCGGGTACGGCTGCGCGACGGTGATGCCGTGTCGGAAGTCGAGGTCTGGGAGGTCATGTTCCCGTTCCGGGACCTGCTGAGGGAATCCGACTCAACCTAACCTGGTGTGATCTTCACGGGCTGACGGCCCCGGACCTGTTCCGACTCCTTCCCCTCGCCGGCGGTTCGGGGTCGTCATCGTATTCACTGATTCTGTCCGGCCTGGGCCGGTATAGTGGGTGATGGCATTTTATGGTTCCGACCCTGCGCCATTGTGATCGTTTTATGTGTACGGCAGTACGCCACATTGTCGGGCTGTCCACGTGTGAGCCGCCTGGGAGCGGCACGGACCGGGCTCGGGCTGCTACACCTGGGGTCATGCGGGTTCGCGTGGCCTGTTCCCGTCTCTGTCTGGGGTGGTGCAGGTGTGCCGGTGGTGCGTGTTGTCGTGGTGTCGGGTGTCTCGGGTTCTGAGCGGGTAGGCCGCTGCGGCGGCTGATGCTCCCCGGGCCGTCCGTCTCTTCTTCGTGCCGTTGTGGTGCCGGTTTCATGCCGGCTTCGCTGCCTTTCACGTGCCGCCTACGCTGCCAGTTATTGGCGCGTTTTGCGTGTGGCATTGTGCAGGTGTTTCGGTGTGGGATGGGTGTACGGCGGATGGCCCGTCGGGTGTGTGTCGCTGTTTCCCGTTCCTGTTTCCGTTCCTGCCGTAACTGTGCGGCGCTCGTGCTGGCCTGTGTTCTTTTCTGGGCTGGCCCGGGTGCTGTGGGTGAGAGGACGCGGTGAATCCCGTGGACCTGGGCGTGAGCCTACCCGAAAACCGGCCGTTCTCCGGTGATTGTTCCCGGCCAATCCGTCTGACCAGCCATGTTGACCATGTCGATATCTCTACTGGTGAGGTCCGCCGGGCGTTCAGCAGCTTGGATCAGCCGAGCGGGGTGCTGCACGTGCGGTGTAACAACCGGCGGGCATCGGTGTGCCCCGCCTGCTCCGCCACCTACAAGCGTGACGCGCGGCGGCTGGTCCTGGCCGGGCTGGCCGGCGGCAAGGGTGTGCCGGACACGGTCACCGGGCATCCGGCGTGGTTCGTCACCCTGACCGCGCCGTCGTTCGGACCGGTGCATTCGCGTCGTCAGCAGGGCGGGAAGACGGGTCCGGTGCGAGCCTGTCACCCCCGGCGGGGGCTGTGTCCGCATGGCCGTCCGGCGGGCTGTCATGAACGGCATCGGGACGATGATTCCCGGCTCGGCTCGCCGATCTGCGCGGACTGTTACGGCTACGGCCGGACGGTGACCTGGAACGCGCTCGTTCCGAAGCTGTGGAAGGCCACCCGTGACGCGACGGAATCCGCGGTAGCGGCGGCGGCCGGGCTGACCGTGGCTGGGCTTCGGCGCGCCGCGCGGTTGAGCTTCGTCAAGGTCGCGGAAATGCAGGCACGCGGCGTGGTGCATTTGCATGTGGTGGTGCGGGTCGACGGGCCGGACGGGCCCGACTCGGCTCCTCCTGGGCGGGCGGACGGGGATCTGGTCGCGGACGCTCTGCGGGGCGTTATCGGGTCAGTCGCGGTGCCGGCTCCCGATCCGGACGCGGCCACCCTCGACGCCACGGCGCCCGATGACAGGTGGGCGGTGCGTTGGGGTGTGCAGGTCGACATCCGTCGCATCGCCCTCGACGGGGCCCCACGCCCCTCCGGTCAGCACCCCGCCGGCACATCGAGGAGTGTCCGACGAACAGCGGACCAGAGGACCGACGACTCCAAACATCCAGATGAATTAGGAGCGCGGCGGGGTGATCGCGGGCGACCGTCAACGCCCTACCGTCGCGTCCCGACAAGCAGGGAAGACGCAGACACCCCGAAAATGCCGATCATGGACGTGACCCATGGCGGCCCAGCCGAGGAAGCACGGAATCACGACGCGGTCACACCGCACGGAAAGCCCCGGCGCACTGCTGACGGGTTTCGGGCCGCAGGCGGTCAGTGTCCCTCGAAGACGGGCGGGCGGCACTCGGCCCCCGCCGCGGGCACGACCGCGTTCACGACCGGCACGGGACAGTCGTGAACCGCCAGCACCATGTCGGCCAGCACCCGCATGTTGTCGAGGTTGTGCGACGGTGCCCCGCTCCCGTTCGAGGAGCTCTCGCCGCGGGCACCGGAGTGCCCGACCTCCCGGAAGATGCGCCCGAGCGCCACCCACATGTCACCCGTGCAGGCGTTCCTCGACTCCGGCCGGTCGATCGTGACGGTCACGACGAACCCGTCGCGGGCCGCCCGGATGTTCGGGTGGTAGGACGGCACAACCTCTTGCGTCATGACTATATATCTAGAGATATTGGACGCCTACGTCAACCGGACAACCCGCGCGCGGGCCGGAACCGCGCCCGGCGGGTGAGGGAGAGCCACGTGACAGCCCAGGAGTGGTCGTTACCCGCCGTGCTCGACGTCGTCACCGACGTGGCCCCCGACCGCGACATGCTGGTGTCGGCGACCGTGCGCCGCAGCTATGCGCAGGTGCGGGACCGCAGCCGGCGGCTCGCCGCGTACCTCCGCCGGCACGGGCTCGGGGTGCGGCGGGAACGTCACGAGCTGCGGCGTTGGGAGTGCGGCCAGAGCACCATGGCGATCGTGATGTCGAACTGCCCCGAGTACCTCGAGACGATGATCGGGGCCTTCCGGGCACGCGCCGCACCGTTCAACGTCAACCACCACTATGCGCCGAGGGAGATCGGCGCGCTGCTGGGCCAGGTCGGCGCCGAGGCCGTGGTGTACCACCGACGGCTGGGCCCGAAAGTCGCCCAGGCCGTCCGGCTGAACGCCCGGCTCGACGGCCGCCCCAACGGACTGCTGCTGATCGACGTCGACGACGGCTCCGGCGTCGACCCCCTGCCGGGTAGCACGTCGTTCCCGTCCGCGCTCGCCGACGCCCAGGGCGTCCACGATCTTCCCGTCCCGTCACCCGACGACCTCTACCTCGTCTGCACCGGCGGCACGACCGGTACGCCGAAGGGCGTGCTGTGGCGTCAGGGGGACGTCTACGTCGGCGCCGCGGGCGGCGCCGAGGGAGCCACCCGCGACGTCATCGCGGGGATCGCCAGGACGGGGGCGGGCGTCTGGTTCGCGGCTCCTCCGCTGATGCACGGCGCCGCGCAGTGGACCGCGTTCGCCGGGCTCGTCAACGGCGGCACGGTGGTCCTGCACGACGACTCCCGGCCCTTCGACGCCCGCGCGATCCTGCGGACCATCCAGCGCGAGCGGGTGACGATGATGTCGATCGTGGGCGACGCCTACGCCCGGCCGCTGGTGGACGAGATCCGGGCCCGCTCCTACGACCTGACCTCGCTGGTACGCCTCGGCACCGGCGGTGCGACGACCAGTGCCGGACTCAAGCAGGCGCTGCTCGAGCTGCTGCCCCAGCTCACCGTCGTCGACGGGTACGGCGCGTCCGAAACGGGCGGGATGGCGTTCGGAACGTCGACGTCGGGCAGGCAGGCGCACCGGTTCCGGCTCGCCGCGGGTGCCGCGGTGCTGTCCGCGGACCGGTCCCGCTTCCTCGAACCCGGGGACGACGAGGTCGGCTGGACGGCACGGGTCGGCCGGATCCCACTCGGCTACCTCGGCGACCGGACGCGCACGGAACAGACCTTCCCGCTCGTCGGCGGCCGGCGTGCCTCGGTTCCCGGCGACCGCGCCCGCTACGACAGCGACGGCGGCATCGTCGTGCTCGGCCGCGACGCGATGGTCGTCAACACCGGCGGCGAGAAGGTGTTCGTGGAGGAGGTGGAGGAGGTGCTCCGGCAGCACCCCGACATCCTCGACGCGCTCGTCGTCGGGCGGCCGAGTGACCGCTACGGCGAGGAGGTGGTCGCGCTCGTCCAGCTCCGGACGGGTGCGCAGCTGTCTCCCGCCTCGGTCCGCGAGCACGTCGCCGGCCAGCTCGCGCGTTTCAAGGCGCCCCAGGCGGTGCTGCTGTGCCCGCGGATCGGCCGCCATGCCACCGGCAAAGCCGACTACACCTGGGCACGGCGCGCGGCTCTCGAGGCGGTCTCCGCCACCGTGACGAGAACCTGACGGGCGACTGCGCGGCGGCCGTGCGGCGCGGTGGCCACGATGGTCGGGTGGCCACGATGGTCGGGCTGCTCTCAGTCCGACGACCAGCCGCGGGCGTCCCGCAGAACCTCCCGGAACGGCTTGCCGCTGTCGAACGACGGTTCGCGGGGAAGCCCGAGCACCCGCTCTCCGATGCTGTTGCGCTGCATCTCGTTGGTGCCGCCGGCGATGGACATGAAGCGGCTGTTGAGGAAGCCGACCGCGGTTTTCCGCCCGGGGCTCTCGCCGGGCTCCCCGTCCCCGTTCACGGCGTCCCCCCGTGCTCCGTCCCCCCGTGCTCCGTCCGCGCTGCCGGTGTCCCAGTTCACGGTGTCCCAGTTCACGGCGTCCGCGCCGCCTATGCGCATGGCGGTGTCGGCGCGGATCGGGTCGTAGACGCCGCTGACCAGCTTGGCGTAGGACGCGAGGTGGAGCGCCTGGGCGGGATCCGTCCGCATCCGCGCGCCGAGCCTCGCGAGCAACGCCCGGCGCGCCACGTCGTCGACGTGGGCGCGCACGATCAGGTCGCGGGTGAGCGGGTCGGTGAGCCGGCCGGCGGCCCGGGCGAGCTCGACGAGGTCGGGCGCGACACCGGTCGAGGCCCGCGTGGTGCGGGTGCCGTGGCTGAGCCCTCCCCCGCGCTCGAACATCAGCATGGTCTGGGCGACGGTCCAGCCGTCGTTCACCTGGCCGATGACGTCGCCGTCGCCGAGCACGACGTCGTCGAAGAACTCCTGGCAGAACTCCGCGTCGCCGGTGATCTGCCTGATCCGCTCCACGGTCACGCCGGGGGCGGTGACGGGGACGGCGAACCACGTCAGGCCGCGGTGTTTCGGCACGTCCCAGTCGGTGCGGGCGAGGCACATGCCCCAGTCCGCGTAGTAGGCGCCACTGCTCCAGATCTTCGACCCGTTGAGGACCCACCCTTCGCCGGCACGGACCGCCCGGGTGCGCACGCCGGCCAGGTCCGACCCGGCCTCGGGCTCGGAGAAGAACTGCACGAACAGCTCCTCGCCGGAGAGGATCCTCGGGATGTGCCGGCGCAGGAAGTCCGCCGACGCGTGCGCGAGCATCGTCATGGCGCAGACGCCGAACGTGGTGCCGCCGGCTATTCCCAGCTCGGGCAGCCGGTAGCCGCGCGCCTCCTGCTGGAAGGCACGTTCGTACTGCGGCCCGAGGCCCTGGCCGCCGTACTCACGCGGCCAGGTGATCCCCGCGTACCCGGCCTCGTGCAGCCGGCGCTGGAGCGCGCGCCCGGCCGCGATCGCCGCCGGACCGGTACCGCCCCGGCGGGGGGCAGGGGCCGGCAGTCGCTCGAGGTTCGCCTCGATCCAGGACCGGGCCCGCGCCCGGTACTCGTCGAGAGCCGGCGCCGCCGTGTCGTCGTCACGCTCCGCGGTCACGTTGTCGCCACGCTCCGCGGTCACGTTGTCGCCACGCTCCGGCGCCGCGTTGCCGTCACGCTCCGGTGCGATGTCCCGCATCAACCGACTCCGATCCGCTCCCCCAGCCGGCCGCGGTGCCACTGCGCCGAGCCGAACGCCACCGCGTCCGCGGCGAGGCGCCTCATGAACAGGTGGTGGTCGTGCTCCCAGGTGTAACCGACCCCGCCGAAGACCTGGAAACAGCCGTGGGCCAGCTCGACGCCCTGCTCGGCGACGAAGGCCTTCGCGGCGTGCGCGAGATCCATCCCGGCGCGGGCCCCGGAACCGAGCGCCCCGGAACCGAGCGACTCCGCGGCGGCGCCCACCACCGCCTTCGCCATCTCGAGGGAGAGGCTCAGGTCGGCGAGGAGGTGCTTGACCGCCTGGAACGAGCCGATCGGCCGTCCGAAGGCGATACGTGTCCTGGCGTACTCGACCGCCGCCGCGAGGTCACGGTGCATCGCCCCGACCGACTCCGCGGCGGTGAGGACCGCGGCGGTCCCGACCTGATGCTCGAACCGCGCCGCGGTCACCTCGCCCGGCGCTCCGAGCACGGCGTCCGCGCCCACCCGGACATCGTGGAACCGCACCGCGCCCGGCCGTCGGGTGATGTCCAGGCTCGTCATCCGCCGCACCTGGACTCCGGGAGTGTCGGCGGTGACCAGGAACTGCGTCAGCCCGCGCGGCCCGCGCGCGGCCACGACCAGCAGGTCGCAGTCGGCCGCGTCCGGTACGTGCCGGACGTCGCCGGCCAGGCGGAAACCGCCGGCACCGTCCTCGCCCGCGACGATCGCGCCGGCGCCCGGCGTCAGCCCGGCGACGTCGCCCACCACCCAGGTCGCCCGGGCCCGGCCGGCCACCAGCCGGGCGAGGGTCCTGCCGTGCCTCGGGCCCTCGGCCGCCAGCAGGTGCGCGACGACATTCGCCGCGGCGAACGAGTCGGGCTGCAGGACGGCGCCCCGCTCGGCGGCGACCGCCGCCGCGTCCAGCAGGCCGTTGCCCGACACGGTGCCGCCGCCGTGCTCCTCGCCGACCAGCATCCCGAACCAGCCGAGCGAGCCCGCGGCTTCGATGTAGCGCGCGTCCACTCCACCGGAGCCCGCGGCGAACTCCCGGACTGACGGCAGCGGCATCGTCCGCTCGATGAACCTGGCGCTGGAGTCGAGGAGCAGCTCCTGCTCGGGCGTCGCGGACGCCAGCAGACCGACGCTCATACGCCGGTGAACCCGGGTTCGCGGCGCTCGGCGAATGCCCGGAACCCCTCCCGCGCGTCCTTCGTGGTGTAGGCGATGTGCTGGGCCCGGGCCTCGTCCTCGACCGCCCGCTCGAACGTGGCCGAGTCGCTCGCGTCGAGCAGCCGCTTGATCAGGCTGAGCGCGGTCGTCGGCCCGGCGGCCAGCCGCCGGCCCCACGCGGCGGCGACCTTCGGCAACTCGTCGGCCGGCACGACCTCGTTGACCAGGCCCCACGCCAACGCGTCCGGAGCGCTCACCCAGTCACCGAACAGGGCCATCTGCTTCGCCCGGCGCAACCCGATCTGGCGGGGCAGGCTCCAGGACGTCCCGCCATCCAGGGACAGGCCCCGCCGGGCGAACACCTCGCAGAACCGGGCCCGGTCGCTGGCGACGACGAGATCACAGGCGAGCACCAGGCCGAGCGACACGCCGACGGCGACACCGTCCACCGCCGCGATGGTCGGCTTCGGCAACCGGTGCAGGCGGTTCACGATGTCGCCGGCGGTGCGCATCTCGTGCAGGATCGCCTGCCGGGGGCCGGAAAGTCCGCCAGCCTCGCCGGCCCCGCCCCCCGTGCCCGCGCCGCCGGTCAGGTCCGCGCCCGAGGAGAAGTTCCCACCGGCGCCGGTCAGCAGCAGCGCCCGGTCGGCCGGGTTCCGGGCGACCTCGGTCAGGATCCGGTCGAGGTCGGCCCAGTTCGTCCCGTCCAGCGCGTTCTTCTTCTCCGGCCGGTTGAAGATGACCGTGACCAGGCCGCCGCCGCGTTCGACGAGCGTCGGATCCATCAGGTCGTCTTCTCGGGCAGCAACACGGGCTTGATCACCTTTCCGGAAAGTGTCGCCTCCTCCGCGGCGTTGATCGCCTCGAGCGGGAAGGTCTCGATCAGCCGGTCGAACGGGAACAGGCCCTGCCGCCACAGGTCGATGAGGTGGGGAACGAGGACGTGTGGGTCGGCGCCGCCCTCGAGGATCCCCGACACGGTCTTGCCGACCAGCGCCATCGGACCCAGCGTCACCGGTCGGCTCTGGACGCCCACCAGCCCGCAGTGCCCGGCCATCCGCAGCACCGCGACCGCGTTCGCGATCGACTCGACGTTCGCCGTGGTGTCGAAGCTGAAGTCGGCACCGCCGTCCGTGAGATCCCTGATCCGCGACACGAGGTCGGCGTCCGTTCCGTTCAGCACGTGGGTGGCGCCGAGTTCGCGGGCGAGTTCCAGCCGGTGCTGATGGAGGTCGACGGCGACGACCGGGGACGCGCCGACCACCTTCGCCGCCATGATCGCGGCCATCCCCACCGCGCCGGTACCGAACACGACGAAGCTGGCGCCAGCGGTGATCTTCATCCCGACGAGCACCGATCCGGCGCCGGTCAGCATGCCGCAGCCGAGGGGCCCCAACTTCTCCAGCGGCTGTTCCCGGTCGACCAGAACCGCGTTGCGCTCGGTGGCCAGGCAGTGCGTCGCGAACGACGACTGCCCGAACCACCGCGAGGAGATCGCGTTCCCCGCCGCGTCGCGCGCCCCGGTCGTGCCGTCGGCCCGCCGCCCGAACATGTTGCGGACCAGGAACGTGTCGCAGTAGGGCGGCAGGCCCTTCCGACAGTTCCGGCAGTCACCGCAGGAGTCGAAGGACAGCACGACGTGGTCGCCGACCGACACCCGCCGTACTCCCTCGCCGACGGCCTCAACCACACCGGCGCCCTCGTGACCGGTGACAATCGGCGGCGGCGCGAACGACTTGGGCCGCCGTGGCACGAGGTCGCTGTGACACATGCCCACGCCCACCACACGGACCAGCAGTTCGCCGGGACCGGGCGGGGCGAGCACGATCTCCTCGAGCTCGTAGGGCCCGTCCAACCGGCGCAGTACCGCCGCGGTTGCCTTCATCGAACGGCCTCCCGGCTAGGTGGTGTTCCGCCGTCCGGCGGTCACGGCCTTTGCGCGAGAATCGTAGCTATTGATGTAGATGTTTTCAACCGATTACGCCGCCCGATGCCGACGCCAGCCAGCCTTCGAGCTCACGCCGGAGGACCTTGCCCATCGGGCTTCGCGGCAGCTCGTCGACGACCTCCAGGCGTTCCGGGCACTTGTGACGGGCCAGTCCCTCGGCTCGGCAGTGCGCCACGAGGGCGGTCAGCGTGACCTCGTCGCCCGGCCCGACCGGCCCGACCGGCCCGAGTACGACGACGGCGCACACCCGCTCGCCGGTGCGCTCGTCCGGCACACCGACGACCGCGACGTCGCGCACCGCGGGATGCCGCGCCAGCACCCTCTCCACCTCCGCCGCGGAGATGTTCTCCGCGTTGCGGATGACGACCTCCTTCAGACGACCCCGCACCCGCACCCGGCCCTGCTCGTCGACGTCTCCGAGGTCCCCCGTCCGCAGCCAGCCGTCGGCGTCGAAGGCGTCGGCGTCCAGCGCCGCGTCCTGGTAGCCGAGGAAACACTGCGGGCCCTTCAACCGCAGCTCGCCAGCGACGACCCGCACCCGGACACCGGCGGCCGGCCGGCCAACCGTCGTGCCGGGCTCGGCGTCCGCCGGCGTCTCGCTGGTGGCCACCGGGAACTCGGTGAGCCCCCAGGAGCCCAGCACTCCGGGCACGCCGAGGACCTCCGCGACCTCCCGGTTGACGGGCTCCGGTGTCGCCGCGCCGCCGCCGACGCAGGCACGCAGCGCCGGGAAGAGCGGCTTCCCGCCGCGACGGCGCTGCGCAGCCGCGTACGCGCGGAAGAACGGCGTCGCGGAGCCGAGGATCGTCGGCCGGTGGGCCGCCATCCGCTCAGGCGTCACGGCCGGGTCGAACGCGTCGAACAGGACCAGCGTCCCGCCGGCCCGCAGCGCCGCCGCGAGCATCGAGACCCCGCCGACGTGGCCGATCGGCCAGGCGATCGGGTACACGTCCCCGGCGCCGAAACCGAGCCCGGCGACGACACCGTCCGACGAGGCGATCACCGAGGTGTCGGTGTGCCGGGCCCCTTTCGGGTCGGCGGTCGTGCCGGAGGAGTAGTAGATCCACCGGCACTCGTCGGCCCGCGTGGGGGCGGCGGGCAGGCCGGCGGAGTCACCCTCGGGCAGGCGAAGTGCCGACCCGGGCGGGCCGTCGAGGTCCAGTGCCAGCACCTCGGGCCCGAGCGACCTGGCCATCTCGCCGTGGCCGAACCCGTGCCACGACTCGGGCACGACGACCAGGCGTGCCGAGACCTGCCGCACGATGAACCCGACCTCCCGGTGGCGGAACGCCGGGATGACAGGGTTCTGGACCGCACCGAGCCGCGCGCAGGCCGCCAGCAGCACCACCGCCTCCAGCGTCGTGGGCAGCTGCCAGGACACGACGTCGCCCGGCCCCACGCCGTGCCCGTGCAGGCCCGCCGCCGCGCGGCCGGCCGCGTCACGCAGGGCCGCGGTGGTCAGCGAGCGGCCGTGGTCGTCCGCCAGCACGACGGCGTCCGGCACGCGCCGGGCGGCGTCGTCGAGCAGGCCCCAGAACGTCAACGTCGTCGTCCTCTCCTGTGCGCGTCGGGCGCGTCCGGCGGGTCCGGCGCGCGGTAGCGCGGTAGTCGGCACCGACGCACGGCAGCGCGGCCGCCGGCCCTCACCGGTAGCACCTACCGGCCACCATCTCGATGTTGAGGCTAGAAAAGTCTAGATATATTACCTAGACTTCGCGATCAGTCGACAGGCGGCCGGGGTGAGCCTGCCGGCCGACGGCCGCACGCGCGTGACACCGAGCCGGGCGAGCGCGGCCGCTCCCGCACGATCCGCCGGCCCTGACACCGGCGACGTCTCAGCGCGGCCGACAAGCCGCCCATCACGCAGGGACAGATCATGGAACAGAGCACGCGGGCAGGCAGCTTACGTAGACGGTCGCGGATGCGCGGACCGCGACCGCGGGTACGCCGACTGGTGGCGACGGCCCTCACCGCGCTGGCGCTCACCGGCGCGGCGTGCGGCGGAGGCGACTCCGACCCGAGGCCGGATCACGAGAGCGGTGTCGACCTCGCGCTGCTCGGCCCGAGCCGGCCGGCCGGCGGCCAACCGGTCAAGGTCGGCTTCGTCAGCGACGGCAGTACCCCGGCCTTCGACAACACGATCCAGATCGACGCCGCCGTCGCGATGACAAAGTTCCTCAACGAACACGCCGGCGGCATCGGCGGCCGACCGATCGAGCTGGTGACCTGCGAGACCGCGGCCGACCCGGGCCGGGCGGCCGACTGCGCGACCGAGTTCATCCAGGCCGACGTGGCCATCACGGTCGCGGGCGAGTCAACCGCCATGGGACCGGTATGGAAACCACTACACGACGCCGGGATCCCGATCTTCGTGTACGCCACCACCGAGCAGTCAGTCATCCTCGACCGGGACTCCACCTTCGCACTGGCAGACCAGATCGCGGGCCTGGCCGGCATGCCGATCACCGTGGCCAAGGAGAACCACATACCCAAAGTGACCGTCGTCGGCATCGACGTACCCGTGGTCACCGGGTTCTACGACGCCGTCGGCGACCAGATCTTCGGCGACGCCGGCCTCGAACTGGACGTGGTCGCCATCCCACCCGACCAGGCCGACATGACCCCACAAATGGAGCGGATCGCCGCCGGCGGGCCAACCGAAGTACACATCATCGGCGGCGACGCCTTCTGCATCTCCGCGTTCCGGGGCTTGCGGGCGGCGAACTTCGACGGACCCGTCAGCGTCGTCAACCAGTGCGTCTCCGACACCTCGAAGACCGCGCTCGGCGACACGCTGGAGGGCGTGTACGCATCAGCACCGTTCGCGATCGGCGACCACGACAATCCCGACCTGCGCCAGTGGGAGGCGATCGTGGACGCCTACGACGACAACGACATCGACCTGAGCAACTCGATGGGCTCCACCATCTACGTCACCATGACAGCCCTGAGCCGGGCACTCGACGGCCTCACCGGGAACATCACCCCCGCCCGGCTCATCGAGAAGATCCGCTCAGCACCCGAACTGCCACTACCCGCGGCCCCGGGCCTGACCTTCCACTGCGACGGCACAGCCAACCCACTCGTACCCGCCGCCTGCACCCGAGGCGGACTGATGACAACCCTCGACGCGAAGGGCAACCCGACCCTGCCCTACAAACCATTCGGCAACGAGGACTGAGACGCTCGACGTCCGCCGGCCGCGCGGCCAGGGGGCCGTGCGGCCAAGGCAGCGAAGGGGCGATCTC